>JASLEN010000001.1 GCA_030151105.1 Dysgonomonas sp. | reverse complement strand
AAACACCATTGAAAGAAGTCGAACGCTCATCAAATGAGTTATTAGATTTAGATATCAAAGCACAACATCTTATTATTAACGGAGTATTAGAAGACTATGACGAGAATGATACGATCTCAAAACAGCTATATGAGCGTCAACAAAATGCACTAAGCAATCGTTCTGAAGCTTTATTGAATCTAGCGACTTATTTTGTACCACTTCGCTCATACAACATGACTGGAATAGATAATATTCGCAACATGTTGAATACAGATGTAACAACAACAGTAATACAATCCGATATAGACACGGCAGACTATCAAGTATTAGACAACTTGATTGAGGACTTGTACCAATCAAAAAAACGAGTAGTATTTACAATGGGTAAAGGTGGGGTTGGAAAAACAACTATTGCTGCTCGAATTGCTCGTGGTCTTGCTTCAAAGGGGGCTAAGGTACATCTTAGCACTACTGACCCTGCTAATCATCTTGCTTATGTGAATACAAAAATAGAAGGTATTACTGTAAGTCATATTGATGAAAAAGCTGTATTGGAAGCCTACAAGAAGAATGTACTAGACAAAGCTAGAAAAACAATGGGTGATGCAGATTTAAGCTACATCGAAGAAGATTTACGTTCTCCATGTACGCAAGAAATAGCAGTATTCAATGCCTTTGCTGAAATTGTTGCTAAAGCTGACAATGAAGTTATAGTGATAGATACCGCACCAACAGGGCATACCTTATTACTATTGGATTCGACACAAAGTTACCATAAAGAGGTAGAGAGGACTCAGGGCGACATTAATCCTGCTGTTCAGAATCTATTACCTCGTTTACGAAACGAGAAGGAAACAGAAGTGGTCATTGTGACTCTTCCAGAAACCACTCCTGTATTTGAAGCACAGCGTTTGCAGGAAGACTTGGTACGTGCAGGAATTAAAAACAAATGGTGGGTGGTAAACTCTAGTATGTTGTTAACTTCAACTCAGAGTCCTTTCTTAAAAGCGAAGGCTTTAACAGAAGTGCAATGGATAGAAAAAGTAAGTGAGTTATCAGATGGAAATTTTGTTGTAATACCTTGGCAAGAAGTGGTGGAATGATATGTAATATACTAAACTCACTAAACTTATTTAAAAGTCTAGTGAGTTTTTTTAATTCATCTCCCACATGGTTTTGCTTCTTTTTTCGCTCAGGCTCACGAAAAGAAGCGAGCAGTAAATTCTACTGCTCGTCAATTTCTGATTTTGATACATACCAACTATCACTATAATTTCCCCCAATCAGATTGAATATACCAGATCGTTTACACTCTCGGGCGAAAAGCTTGGCTTTGTAGATGGAATGAAACTCGCCAAGCTTTCTGAACCCAATAAATAATTTGTAAGTATCTGTTTTCATGCAACTAATCTATTTTCTATTTGAGAAATATTTTGATTGACTAGATTGATTATCCTATCGTGGTATTCCGTCTGCTTATTACATACCCCTCTCGATTGAATAACTTTGAGTTGAGATAATGAAACTTCGATAGTTTCTATTTTCTTGCCATCAATACAAGCTGATAGAATTAACGAATCTTCCTTATAAAAATAACTGGCAACACAATGGTGCATGATTTTTCCCTCTATGATAATCTCAGCAACACTCTCCAATACACGTATTTGAATTTGCCCATCTGAAAATTCCAATCCAAAATATTTGGCTTTCATTTCTCTAAACGCATCCTCTTTATCAAGATGTTTCTGTATTTCTTGCTCTGCTTCTACTTTGGCTTTTTTTACCATATATCTGTCATGCTCCTTGTGTAAATCAGTCGGGCAAACATATTTTGCATTGTGTAGGTCTTTACCTAAGAACCGCAATGTGTCGATATAGTCACACCACATTATAGCATCATCAATCTTATAATTGTTGCGTAAACTTATACGAATAGCTGACCAATAGTTGTCGATATTTCTTTCCCACCCCATATCCATAAGTCGTTTTAGTAAATCTGTTTGATTTGCTTTTAATAAAGTTTCGGCTCTGCTATCTGTCAATGAGATTTTGAATAACTGTAAAGGTATTTTACCTAAAAAGTCTTTTTGAATACCTGTGCGTTTAAGTTCAGGTATTAGTTTTTGTCGTGGGTAAATTTCTCCAACATGGATTCTATCGTACACATTGATGCAATACTTATTATTCGCATTTTCGCTACGCAGTTCTAATGGACTATGAAATATCCACGAATCAATATAAGATGTCCCCATCGTTTGGCGAAGTCGGGCAAAGGTACAATGCTTTCCATCGGGAGCAATCCAACGTTGCATCACTTCCGAATGTGTATATTGTGATAGTTCGCCTACTTTGGAAACACAATTCACCATTATTGTCCTTAGGACTTGGAACTCTTCGCACTTGCTTATAATGGTCATATAGTAGCTACCTTTAAACACTCTTTTCTTAGTCGTAAGTATCTTAAGGCTAGCTTTACAATGTGGGCAATCGTGGTCGCAAAGGGTGGAGATTAGCTCTCCATGCCCTTGCCATAAATGTCCGCACTTAGTACAAGTGATTTTGCTATTGGCTGTTCTGCATCCAATATACTCAATCACATTATCGTATGCCCATTGTATTTGGGTGTCTGTGAGTTTTGGTAGCTTTTTGCTTACTTCTACAACTCGCTTCTGAAATTTATTCTTTGGTTTCATATCAAAATAGTGTTAGTTGGGTTGTTGCTTCTGTTTGCTTGCTAGAAGATTTTTTCTTGATCGTTAGCTTGTTATAAGATTCAGACATTGCCTTTTGAATAGCATCTTTGCGTGCTTGTTCTTTTTCTTCTTCGGTAAGTTGTACAACGTGATTAACCACTATATTTCCTTGCATTGGTTTGCCAACTTCTATGTCATCTTCATTGTAGTAATGCACAGCCATTGAGTAGATTTCGTCATCAGCAAAACCATTGCATCCGCTCTTCTGTACTTGGTCGAGAATGAATGTTACACAGTCGTCTATGTTTTTATTTTCTTTGGCAAAAGTGTCAGTAAATAGGCTGTCAGTCTGTGCTCTTTGCTCCAAATAGGTAAGAATTGTTCTTGTAAAATGATTAGTTGCTTTCATGATTATTCAGATTTTAGGTTGATGATTGTTTCTAGTTCTTCTCGTTTAGATATTTGAAATATCCATCCTGCTTGCTTTTGATTATTGTGGGTTAGCCTTGGATTAAATTTCCCTCCCATTGCTTTCAATAAATCTTTGATTGGCTTGGTGTCTCCAAATAGTGCAATCGCTTTTTGTGAATAATCCACTATCTCAAATTGCTCGTTACTAGAGAATTGTATTTGTGTTGTTGCAACTTGGCTAGTAGTGGTTTTTAGGTGGATATTATCAGCATTGCCAGCCACATAGGCAAACTCCTCTATCTTGTTTTCTCTGTCGGAAATTGGCGATTTTTCAATAATCCAACCACTATAACTACTCTTGCCCAAATAATAACCAGCACCCATCGAATACTTTTCTCTATGCTCGTAATTTGCGTTATAATCAGCTAGATAGGCTGTTTCTTCAAAGTTGTTGGCATACTTTCTCATCTCTGAAAATAAATCTCGTTTATGCTTAGAGAATCCAAGAATAATAGTTTGCTGTACAGAGGATGCAAAATAGTCGGTTTGGCTGTCCGATTCATCTTGCTTCAATCGTGCTACTATAATGGCTTTCGCATCTAGTGGCAAATTCTCTTTTAGCCATTGGCGACCAATTACACGCACCTTTTCTCTGCGTTCTTTCTCTAGCTCGGCTTGCTGTTGCTTCATCTTTTCCTTGACTTGCACTTGGGTCAAGAATTCAGCAACTTCTTGCGAAGACATAAATTGAGGGTTCGTTTCATCAAAATAGATGCCGATTCCAAATTTTTCACTGATTGGTCGAATGCGTCTAGTAATCTGAAAGGACATACTATCCAAATTGATTAGATGGTAATTGAAACCAGACTGAAATCTCTCAACTTTATAGACTACATATCTTGGGGCATTATAGCCCCACATTTGAACCACTTGATTAATTGATACAATTGGTTTGTCTGTATCTGCTTGCTCTTTAGCGAAAAATGAAAATTGCTTTGTCATGATTGTAAAATTTAAAAGATGATTGTTGTTAAAATTGCTATTGCCACAACTAGGAGGAGAACATAAATAAAAGTGAATATCAATCGAATAGATAGTTTGATGACTTTGAGAACACAGCGAGCAATCAGATATACTCCAACCACACTAATCGCTGACATTCCCACTTGGTAGATAAACCATGTACACAAGGCAACCCCTGCTACTCTCAATCCAAATTTTATGATGATTCCAGAGGTAAGGGAGTTTTGTTTCAATATTTTTCTTTCGTTTCTCATGATTATGACATTTTTTTTCATGCGTCATCCGTCAGGTCTGTCGTTTTTGTTTCAAGGGCAACAACAGGGTATAGGATTTTAGACAAACATATTTTTTCAGCCAAATACGCTCGCCTGAAAGGAAAGAGGAAGATTTTGATGAAAACTTGAAAGGCTCTGAATATGTGGACTAAAATCCGTTCATACCTTTGCCCGATGAACTAAATGACCGAACAGAGGAGGACATAGGGATTGTGGAGTAGTTATAGGAGAAAGGAAAGGGGAATACATTAATTAATTTAAGTTTTGTATGATTATTAAATTGGCGACATACTGTTGTCATTCAAGTGATGTATCTTTGTCCCAAATTAATATAGAAAGGTCATAAGATTATGAATCTTAAATCATACCTAGATATAAGAACGTTCAACAAAATATTGGAGAGGAAAAATCAATGAATGAACAACTAAAACAATTGCTCAATCGCAAACCTACGGGTGATTATATACTAGTGCAAGAGCATCGTGGATTGGTATATTACGATGCCAAAGGTATAGGCTACTATGTAGACCTAGAGCTGAAAGGAGAGGAATACCTTATCAAAAAAGATAGTTTGGTAGACCTAAAACGGGGTGATGAACCGAAAGATAAAAAATACATTTTGGAACGTATCGTCAAACTATGTGAGGAAAGAGAGATGAAAGTGCGATTGGTTTAGAATAAATATTTTATCGCTGATACAAGAAACGCTTGATACTACGCTTAGGTGTTTTTTCAAACTCCTCCTCTTGTATTCTAAAATTTACCACTTGACTATATTTGGGCAATTGCTTATTAATAGCTTTCATCTCATTGGTGAATACTTTTGGATAGTCAGCAATCAATACATCTTCAGCTTCCAGATACTCCTTGTTAGGATAGATGAGAGCAATCAACTTGCCACTTTCTTCTATGATGAGCGATTCGGCAACATAAAGTGAATTGTTGTAGAATCCTTCGATCTCCTCAGGAAAGATGTTCTGCCCCGAAGCTCCAAGTATCATCGTTTTACTACGCCCCTTGATAAAGATGTGCCCCTCGGAAACTATAATACCTAAGTCTCCAGTTTTTAGCCAGCCATCATCGGTAAATGTTTCTTTGTTTGCTTATACGTTTTTGAAGTAACCCAGCATCAAATTATCTCCTGTAGTTTGTATTTCTCCTACTTCAGTAGTTGGATTACTGGAGTCAATCCTTACTCGCATACGGTCTACTACCAAGCCGCACGAACTCGGTTTGTAGCTTTCCCAATAGGTGTACGAAATCAACGGAGCACACTCTGTCATGCCATAACCCACTGTGTAGGGGAACTTGATAGCCGAAAGGAATTTGCCAACTTCCTGATTGAGACCTGCTCCTCCGATGGCTACTTCCACTAAGTTTTGACCAAAAAGAGGAATTAGCTTATCTGTAATTTTCTTGTAAATTTTTTTTCTAAATAATGGAATTTTGACTAGAAGATTGACTGGAAATTTCTTCAACTGAGGGAATACTTTATTCTGAATTATTTTTTCAAGAATCAATGGTACAGCTACCACTAATCTAGGATTTACTTGCGAAAATGCATCGAGAATGACTTGCGGCGAAGGTGGTCGCGTGAGAAAATGCAAATGACATCCCTTGCTGATAGACATAAATACTTCCAATCCCAAGCCATACATATGTGCCATGGGCAACATGCATACCATGCCATCTCCTGCGTGCATAAAAGGAGTTTCATCAATTGCACTGCAAGTATTAGACCACAGGTTATGATAGGAGATCATTACACCTTTTGGATTGCTTGTGGTGCCTGATGTGTAGTTGAGCATAGCCAATTCATTAGGTTCTTCGTTATGAAAATCGATATCGGCAGGCGTAAATCCATTTGGATATTTCTCTGCAAATATTTGCTTTATATTTTTTTGGACCTCTACTGCTTCTTCGGTTGCTGACTTGTAGAATGAAAAATCTTCGAGCAGGATGATTGACTTAGCATCAGGCATTTCGTTTACTCTTACTTTGCCTATGGTCTGTTTTCCTGCCAAAAGAAGTTTTGACTCCGAGTGGTTTACAATGTATTCTATACTTTCTCCACCAAATTCGTGCAAAATGCTTGTTATCACTGCCCCATAGGTCATTGTGGCAAAGAAGCCGATAGGCCAATGTGCCGAGTTTTTGTCGCAGATAGCTACTTTATCTCCTTTCTGCAAACCAATGGCATGGAAGAGGATGTGTAGTTGTGCTATCTCCTCAGCAAACTCGCTGTATAGGTAGCTTTTACCTCCCAAATTAGTGAGGGCAGGACGATTCCAATTTTCTCGGATTCCCTTTTCTATGATGTGTAAGAATTTTTCGTCCATATTTTTCTACTTAAGTATGTTTACATAATAATATCGCAAATGTAACTAAATCTACATGAGAAGCAAATTAATGCTATTCTGCACTTATTTGTTTACTATAAAAACACTAAGAAAATCTATTCATTCCCTACCTTTGCTCTATGAAGAAAACGAATATCGAGATACATCCAGTAGATAACAAGTCCGAATTGCCACTTCCTTATGCCGATGGAGGAATAAAAGCAGGTTTTCCAAGTCCAGCACAAGACTATATGGAAA
>JASLEN010000399.1 GCA_030151105.1 Dysgonomonas sp. | reverse complement strand
CGAGGAGCATACCGAGTATATACCTCATCCCAATCCACATCTTTGGCTTCGAAAAAACAATAGCGCTCGTCCATGATTTGCCAAAGTGCTTCAAAGTTCCCTTTCATATCATTCTTGTAGTCATCTTCGTTAAAGCAAGATGCAAAAAGAGAAGATATCAGTAATACGATGAGTATATATTTCAGTTTCATAAACAATATAGTTTAGTACGCAATTTAGTATGGAATAAACAATTCAGAAAACTCATTTGCCGAGTAGCGATAAAAGTTCAAGTCTATTTTACCTGTCGTACCAGCAACTCTTCCCGAATGAGAGAATTGCCAGATTCTCCAATTCTTAATATCACTAGAGGGCTCATTATCCAAATCGACAATCCAAATCAAATTATCAGGGAAATTACCATCAATATATAATCTGTAGCATTCCTTGTTCGTATATAATAATGGATGTACTCCATAATGATCATGCAAAGCACTTTCTAACTCTTTTAATTCTCTGATAGTTTTTCTCACAAAATCACGATCTCCAGAGTGAGGATTAATAGGTGAATGTTCCACATCGATAGCTGGAATCATATCTCCTACCTGATTTTTAACTACTCCTATAAAATGTTTTGCTTGCTCTCTACCTGAACTTCCAAAAATATAAAAATGATAAGCACCTACAGCTATACCTTGCTCCCGAGCCATCTCATAGTTGAACAGATAATTTCGGTCTAAATGATCCACTCCCTCAGTCGCTTTCATATATACAAAACTAACATCTTCGGATTTCACTTTAGACCAATCCAAAATACTATTGTGATGCGAAATATCAATTCCCTTTATTAGATAAGTATTAGCTATCTCTTCCTTTGCTGGGATTTGTTCTTTTGTGTACAAAAAGTGCACAATCACACCGATTCCAAGAATCAAAACACTAATAGATAAGATTTGTTTTATCTTTATTCTTCTGAACATCTTACCTCTTCTCTAATTGCTGAATAGCTTGAGTTATTTCAGTTCTTAACTCATTGTCATCTTCGTCACAAAGAGCTAGTCCTTTTTCGTAATCTGCTAATGCTTCACTCAATTTATCTTGATCTCTCAGGGTATTACCTCTATTGTAATATATTACGGCAGACTCTTCTAATTCGAGTGCCTTGTCGAAGTCAGCCATAGCATCTTCGAAACGATTGAGCTTGGCAAGTACCATTCCTCTATTGTTGTAGGTACTAGCATAATCAGCTACAAGCTCTATACTTCTATTCAAATCTTCTAGAGCTTTGATATTCTCACCAAGATTAGAGTAAAGTGACCCTCTATTGTATAAAGTCATTGCATCGTCAGGAGTCAATTCTAGAATTAAAGAACAAGTATTGAGAGTATTTTGCATGTCGCCCAAAAGATTGTATTGTGTTGCTAAATGCAAATAAGTCTTGGCTAAAACCTTATTTTGCCAAGATACATCTTTCTTGTATTTTTCGTCTTCCTTGATTCTTTCAATCAAAATCTGAAGAACTCTAATCTTACTTTCTGCTTCATCGTGCTTCTCCAACATCTGACTGACATTAGCACTAAATGCGGCCAAACTTTTCTCTCCTTTTCTTTTTTGCCTCTGAATGAGAAAAAACATTCCAAGGAAAAGAGCCATCAAAACAATAGAAAGAATGATAAGACCTACCCACCCCATATTTTGCGCAATATTTGTACAAGAAGTGAGTGATAGTAAGAAAGTAAGTAATAGGCTAGATTGTAATATTTTCATTTTTCAAAATAAAGAATAGAGTGTTAATCTCTAGATGGTTCTACATGAGTAAGTACATCAGCAATTGAACTATATTCGTTCATCAATTTTGCTTTCAAAGCATGCCCAATTGCATGCCCCTCCAAAACTGTGATATTTCTATCTACAATAACGTGAATATCTATGAAATAAAAAATTCCTGACTTGCGAATGTTACACTTGTCGATATCCAATACACCATCCACTGCAATAGAAATCTCACGGATTTTCTGTTCAAATGCCTCATGCATGTCTTTGTCCATCACCTCACCTAGCGCAGGCTTCATTATTATGTAACTATTATAAAGAATGAAAAATCCGGCAAACATTGCCGCCCAGTCGTCTGCTGCTTCATATCCTTCACCCATAAACAAGGCTATTGAAATCCCGATGAATGCAGCAACCGAAGTTATAGCATCACTTCTATGATGCCAAGCATCAGCCTTTAGTGATGTGCTCCCAATTCGCTCTGCTTTGCGAACGACAAAACGATAGGACAACTCCTTCCAAATAATAATACCAGCAACTATATAGAGCGTGAATGACTCTGGAGCTTCATGCGGAGTCAATATATTCTCTATACTTTGAATGATAATAACAATTGCAGCGGCTATCAAAAATCCGACGACAACAAAAGTGACCAAAGCCTCCATTCGTCCATGTCCATAAGGATGATCTTTATCGGCTGGTTTGTATGAATATTTATTTCCAAAATAGACTAATAGGGATGAAAATACATCGGCAGAAGACTCTATTGCATCGGCAATAAGAGCAAAGGAATTTCCAAATATTCCAGCTCCCCATTTGATTAGAGCCAATGATAAGTTACTAATAATACTGAATATAGAAGTTTTTTTCGACTCCTCAATTTTACTTTCTATGCCTGTCTGTCCCATCTAAATCTATTGAAACGAATAAAGTTAGTATATAAAATATACATTCGTTTGCACCATCTGTTAATAATTGCTTTAAGCCGCAAAGATAATGACTTCATGTTTCAAAATGCACTATATTTGCGATAATGAAATCGTGGAAGTCAACCTTTTTAATTATCTGGACTGGCCAAGCCATGTCCCTACTCACAAGTTCCATTGTGCAATTTGCTATCATCTGGTGGATTACGATAGAAATGGGCAGCGCCAAGTCCTTAGCTTTTGCAAGTATAGCAGGCATTATGCCACAGATTTTATTAGGACCTTTTATAGGAGTATGGATAGATAGGTTGGATCGGAAAATGATAATGATTATTTCCGATCTTAGTATTGCATTCTTCACTTTCATCTTAGGACTACTCTTCTATCTGGAAGTAATTGAGATATGGCATATATACATTCTGTTAGCTATACGCTCTATTGGAAGTTCGTTCCATTACCCCGCCATGCAAGCCTCTACCCCATTGCTTGCTCCCGAAGAACAACTAACACGCATTGCTGGAATTAATCAAACTCTATACTCTATTGCCAACATTGCTGGTCCAGCTATTGGAGCAATAGTATGTCAAATGATATCGATGCAATATATCGTCTTAATAGATATATTGGGAGCAGTATGGGCATGTACTGCGCTAGCATTTGTCACTATCCCCAAAGCGCCACCTATCGAGCAACATGGAAAAGTCTTGAAAGAATTGGCTGCGACTTTTAGAGTTTTATACTCAAACAAAGGAATAGTAGCAATGATGACAGCATGGCTAGTGGCTATTTTCTTTTTTGTACCCACAGACTCTCTATTCCCATTGATGACCATTAGTTATTTTGGAGGTGATGCCTACCAAATGAGCATGATAGAAATTGCATTTGGTATAGGCATGCTATTGGGTGGAGCAGCTATAAGCGTATGGGGTAGCAACAAAGGAAGAGTAAAACTCTTTACATGGGGCTTAATAGCATTGGGTATGTGTTATCTGCTCTCTGGTTTTCTACGCCCTCATCAGTTTATTCTTTTTGTAGCCTTTGTTTTCGCCATGGGACTTGCGGTTCCTGTACTCAATAGTCCCACGAGTTCTCTTTTGCAAACGCATATTCCTTCGGGAATGCTTGGAAGGGTATTCTCATTGCTAGATACTCTTATTCTTTTACCCGTGCCATTTGGATTGATGATGGTAGGAACACTTTCGGATGCTATAGGCATAGAGAATATCTTCTTGATAGCAGGTGTAGCCATCGTTTCAGTAGGTGTTATATGCTTCTTCATCAAACCTCTTAAAGATTTAGACAAAGCATAAAAAAACGAATGCTATATAAGCACTCGTTTCTATTATATTCTAAATAAGCTTCCTCTCTTACAGATTAGAAGGTCTTGTTTTTTCGCTCAAATCAGCCAAGCCATCAGAAAGTTTTTCAGCCATTTCTGTAGCTGTTTGCTCTGCATATTCTTTAGCTGCATCTACTCCTTGACGAACCCTCACACCAGCACGCAATGCTTTGCTTTTGCCGACTGTTAATCCATAGTCTAAATCTTCTCGTGCTCTATCAGTTGCATTACCGATTTGAGCCTTCAATTTATTTCTAGTTTCTTCGTCAGATAATTTTATTGCTACATAAGCTCCTAGAGCCCCCACAGCCAACCCCACTATAAAATCCTTCATATCAATGTTTTATTTAGTTTGTTACTTCAATTCGAGATCCTAAGATAATAAATTTCTTATAGGAAAACGAATTCGTTGACAAAAAATAAACGCATCCTATCATCGGTTATTACTTTTGCTCCTTTCCCAGTTTCCGCACCATAAACCAAGTCTCAAGCAACTTTCGCCACCATTTTCTCCTTAATCCAACAAATAGTTTGTACATTGCCGCCACTTAGATACGATTTAACAAAATACTATTATACTATTATTAAGAACAACAATGACACTATTATATTTGTCAGAACATTCTCGATGCTATAATTATGAAAAGAGCCAGTCACCTATTGTGGGTAAAACGCTGCTTAAAGCAGAACAAGAGTGGAGCTTTACATCTATTATAAACAAACTCATATATATAGCAGAAGGAGAATATAATTTTTCATATAGCCACTTCAAAAATAAAGTTGTAAGTAGCGGACAAATGTTTATTATTCCAGCAGGAGTATCCGTTTCGGGAAAAGCATTAGAAGATACAACCCTCTATACGTTGCGTCTTAAAGATACTCAGAACCTTTGTGAGTGTTTTTCTTTAGACATGCTACTGCGTGAAGAGGATGAGAATACAGATCACGATTTATACCTTTTATCTGTGGATAAAAAGATCTCCAACTTTTTTGAGCTTTGGTCTGTAAGCATTGATGACGGTTTGCTCTGCAAATACTTTTTAAGTCTGAAGATAAAAGAGCTCTTCTATATGCTACGTGCCTACCATACAAAAGAAGATTTACTTAGCTTTTTCTACCCACTACTGAGCAATGATATGACTTTCTCCGATTTCGTATTACGTAATCATTTCAAGGTGAAAACGGTGAACGAACTTGCTGAAAAGGCAAACTATAGTTTATCTGGTTTCCAAAAGAGATTTAGAAAAGTCTTTGGTGTTTCAGCATACAATTGGATGAAGGAGGAAAAGCTTAAAGTGATTTTTCATGAGATCAATAATACCAATAATACTTTCAAAGAAATTAGCAGCAAATTTGGATTCTCATCACCATCACATTTCAATGATTTCTGTAAAACAAACTTTGGTCATACGCCAGGCGTACTGCGAAAAGACAAAATAAATGTAAGAATAATAAAAGAGTAGTGATATTATGAATTACTATCCTTTTTTATGTAATCCACATCCCAACTTTAGTACATACATTTGTATCGTTGCATTTCTAACGTAGAAAGCAACTTAAAGAATCATACCTGATAAGATTCTCTAAAAAAACTCAGGTCACAATATTCTCTATTGTGTAGTTTTGTAAAATTTGTGTCAAGGTTGGGAAGTCTGCGAAGGGAATTTGCGGGCTTTCTTCATTTTTTATAGACACAAAAATAGAGGAGCTAAGAATCTCAACTCCTAAAATATATAAATGAACTCTATTTATTTTCTCTTTTTCACAACAGCATTCGTCACCTTAATTGATGATACCAGCCTGCCTGTTTTTTCAGAGTAGATAGCCACATCCCATACATGCGTTGATCGTCCTTTGTGTAATATTGTGCCAACCGCCTTCACAGTGTCGCCTATATGAGCACTAGAGATATGACTTGCACTTATTTGCATCCCAAAGCACTGCTCATCCTCATCACACAACACATTAGACCCCACTCCACCTACCGATTCTGCAAGTGCAATTGTAGCTCCACCATGAAGAACGCCCATTGTTTGCGACAACTTTTGTGTCACATGCATCACAGCTTCGAGGCTAGTATTGTCTTCGGTTTCGATAAATTCAATTTCAAACTCCTCAATCAAGGTTCCCTTTATCTTCTCTCGGATATTATTTTTGTTTAAAAGCATATTTTATTTTTTTACTCGTATCTATTGTTATTTGTTCTGCAAAAATATTCTTTTGTTACTACTAAAACAAACCCTTGATGAAAAGGTGTGAAATAGAGCATTGCAGACACATAATTTTGTTATCTAAATAAATTTACGCTTTTATTTTATAAAAATCAATGCAAAGCCTGCACAAAGAGAACTTTTTTGTGCAATATTTGTTCTATTTTATATGTAATAAGATACACTTTAACAATTATAAAAAAACAACGATTTATGAAGTTACTAGAACATAAAATTTTTGAAAGAAATACGGACTTAGGACTACTTATTGTTAGATTGTCTGTTGGTATATTAATGCTACTACATGGAATATCTAAACTCCAACATGGCATTGGAGGCATAGAGGGGCTTACGGAGGCTGCTGGTCTTCCTAGTTTTGTAGCATACGGAGTATATGTAGGAGAAGTGATTGTACCTATATTTATCATTTTAGGTCTAGGGACAAGACTTGCCGCAGCAATTTTTGCTTTCAACTGCTTCACTGCAGCAATGCTTGCACATATGGGCGATATATTTATGCTTAATGCAACTGGAGGATGGGCTGTAGAATTGCTTGGATTATACTTCTTTGGAGCATTAGCCTTAGTGTTTACAGGTGGAGGGAAATATGCCCTAAGCCGAAAAAACATCTGGGACTAATTATTATTTGAACTGAACATTATATGACAATAGAGTGCTGATGATGCGATATCATCAGCACTTTCTTTATTAGATTAGAAATAAAGTTATCACAAACCACTCCAGATAGTTTTGAAATGATTCAATATTTCACTATATTTAGTAATATGTAATTATACTAACTACACAGAATGGAAGATTTTAGTAAAAGATTAAATCATCTCATGGATAGAGATGGCGTGACTGCTTATAGGGTCTGGAAAGACACAACAATCACCAAAGGGACTATTGCCAACTATTTGGCTAATAGAACCAATCCGAACAAAGCAAACATATCGCTACTCTCATCATACTTTAGGGTGAATGAGGAGTGGCTACTCTATGGAAAGGGACAAAAACACGTGGATGAGAATATAGAAACGGCCTATTTGATTACCAAATCGGGAGTTAAATACTACGAGATGACTAATGGGAGGTACAGAATGCGTGTACCATTAATCCCCATAAAGGCATATGCCAAATATGTGGATGAATATCGTGATGCTGATTTTCTGGATGATAGCTACGAGGAGTTTGACTTCATTGTAGATAAGATCGGACATGGACGTTATTTTGCCTTCGAGATAAAAGGAGACAGTATGGACGATGACACTAAAAGGAGTTTGAGTGATGGAGATATAGTATTGGCTAGAGAGCTTTCAAAAGAGCATTGGACAAATAAACTTCACACTAGAGAATACCCTAATTGGATAATAACACTAGATAATACAGTGTTGTGCAAACAAATAACGAATCACGACTTAGATGAAAATCGAATCATCTGCCACTCGCTAAATTCCTCACCTGAGTATGCAGATTTTGAATTAGAGTTGCATAATGTTCGTCAATTGTGTAATATTGTACAAAGGGTCTCTAGTTCTTTTTAATTATAAACTAATTTACGGATGTCTAATAATACCTACAAAAAGTCGTACGAGGGAGATTATACCAAAACGTATAAAGACTATACTGTGTGGCGCAAAGAAAGTGCTGAACGGAAAAAGCAGTATGATGCTGTAAGTAAAAAACTAAACGAAAATCCGTACAACAAAAAAGAACGCCGAACCAAGTACGATATTGTAGGCACGATACCCAAAGAGTCGGAGCGTGTATATGCTGATGGCAGGAGCAATACAAGTCAAAGAAAGACATCATCTAGTAGAAAGAGAGAAGAGACACCTCCCTACTCGCCTACCCCTACTTTCGACAATACGACTAGAAAACCTAGAGAAGTACAAACAAATACTCAGCCAACATATCAAGAAACTCCTCCAAGAACAGTGAATCCGCCACAGGCGACTCAAAATCACAGATCCAGTAGAAATGCTTATGAGGTAGAGGATATAGAAGATGATGGCAATTATAACCACTACGATTATCCCATAGAACAGATCGGGATAGGAAGATACAGAAATCAAAAGACGAACAAGGAATTGACATTAGATCAAGCAAAACATGTATTGAGTCTTGCTGGATTCTATCCTAAACCAAATAGTAGCATAGGTGTAGCCATATTTCTATTTATAATCGCTAATATAGTGATGCCTCTAGCTGCACCACTTGTAGCCATAGGCTATGGTATATTTAGGCTACAATCCAAAACCATTTCGTGGCAACGGATAGCAGGCAACCAGAAGTTCAAATATGATCTTCCAGCAACAGATAGCGAATTGTGGCAAGGCCCTGCTCTACTTCGAGACCATGACCTTGCCACCGACCTTGGCGGTCTTCACGCCGCTCTGCATGTGCGAGATGCCGGACACCACCAGGACGAAGATGATCAGCCCGATGGTCAT
>JASLEN010000363.1 GCA_030151105.1 Dysgonomonas sp. | reverse complement strand
CTCAAGTCTTGTTAGTTTTCAGCCTGCAAGATATGTATTATTATTCAAATTCTGTTTCAACTTTAGATTTTGATATTGTAGATCACTTCTTCAAAATATTTAATTGATTATTTCAATATTGGCTCTTGTTTATTCCTGTCTTTTTGCTTATATTTAATAGAATAGCGAGTGCAATATCATTATTAACCCTTTAAAATAACTCACAAATGAAACAAAAAATAGACGGAAACTCAGGACTAATATGGAAGTATCTAAACAGCAGACGAGGTGCAACTATCAGAGAAATTAGAAAAGATTGTAAACTAACTGAACGAGATACTTATGCAGCGTTGGGATGGTTGGCTAGAGAAGGTAAGCTAGCTTTCAATGAGGTGAAAAACGAATGTGAAGTAGTGTTACTCTAAAGAGTACACATTTGCAGTCGAATACAAATTACCAAAGGAGTTGGAGATATGTTTGTCTCTAGCTCCTTTGTGCTTTCTATCTTGCAAAATATAGGAAAGATTATTTTGTATATTCGATGCCTATCTCTATATTTGCGTAGGTTTTAGCAAATTATGATGAATAAAGACGAAAGACTTTTAGCAGACTTAGAAGTCAGAATGAGACAATTAATGTATTATTGTGATTCTCTTAAAGAAGAGAATGCTCGTCTTATGAAAGAAATTGAGCAAAGAGAAGACGCTGTTTTTTCTTTGACAGAACAAATGGATAAGCTAAAACTGGATTACAGCAATCTTAAATTTGCAAAATCTTTCAGCTCCGAGAATGTAGAAGAAAGAGATGAAGCAAAACGTAGATTGTCAAAATTAGTGCGAGATGTAGATAAGTGTATCTCTATACTAAAAAGCTAATTCAGGAAATTGAATATTATATAATGGACCAAGAATTTGTAATCAATTTACGCGTAGAAGATGCGAAGTATCCCCTCAGAATCAAACGATCGGATGAGGAGGTATATCGTCGTGCTGCCGAAGAAATTGATTATAAGTTAGGACAATATAAAAGTCATTTTGCAGCAGGTGAATCTCAAACGCTACAAAGCAAAGATTATATGGCTATGACTGCCATACAAGCTGTTGCCGAAAAAGCAAAACATGAGATAAGAGCCGAAAACTTTGAAGCAAGACTCACGAGTTTAACAAACGAGCTCGACGAGTTTCTGAAGAAGAGAGTGAGATAACTTTAGATTTAAAAGATTTTTCGCGATAAGCAAGCACTGATTTTGGGTATTAATACTAATACTCGGAAGTCATGTGCTTTTTTATTTTGGCGAAAATTGGGAGAAAGCAACTAAAAAATAAACATTAAACATATAGAAGAATAGACATTATGGATATATTATTCATTTGCTTAGCCTTTGTTGGAGGTGCAGCTATTACTTTCTTTGTACTCAATGCAATGAGTACGTCGAGGTATAATAGTCGCATGCGTGAGGCAGAGCAAGAAGCGCAAGTATTGAAAGACCGAAAAATGCTGGAGGTAAAAGAGCAAGCATTGGAGATGAAGTCTGAGTTCGAAAAAGAAGTGAGTGAACGTAACTCGAAAATGCACGTTGCCGAAAATAGAATAAAACAAAAAGAGACAACGCTGAATCAAAGACAAGAAGAAGTGCAACGCAAGCGTACTGAGATAGATACTGTAAAGGAGAATCTAGAAAGTCAGCTAGAGGTTGTTGAAGAGAAACAAAGAGATTTAGCCAAAATTCATAAGCAAGAGCTTGAAAGATTGGAAGCTATCTCAGGACTTTCTGCTGATGAAGCTAAAGAAAGACTTGTGGAAGCATTGAAAGAAGAGGCTCAAAGTCATGCTCAATCTTATATCTCTGAGATTATGGAAGAGGCTAAAATGACTGCTAACAAAGAGGCGAAGAAAATTGTGGTGCAGTCTATACAGCGTGTAGCTACTGAAACTGCTATCGAAAATGCGATTACAGTTTTCCATATTGACTCGGACGAGGTAAAAGGAAGAATTATCGGTCGTGAAGGACGAAATATTCGTGCGCTTGAGGCTGCTACAGGAATTGAAATTGTAGTAGATGATACTCCAGAGGCTATTATCCTTTCTGGATTTGACCCTGTACGTCGTGAGATTGCTCGTTTGGCATTGCACCAATTGGTAGCTGATGGACGTATTCACCCTGCTCGTATCGAGGAGGTTGTTTCTAAAGTGAAGAAACAAATCGAAGAAGAAATAATTGAAACAGGAAAGCGTACAACTATTGACTTAGGAATTCATGGATTGCATCCAGAATTGATTCGCTTGATTGGGAAGATGAAATATCGTTCGTCATACGGACAAAATCTATTGCAGCACTCGCGTGAAACAGCGAACCTATGTGCGGTGATGGCTGCTGAACTAGGACTGAATGTGAAGAAAGCAAAAAGAGCTGGTCTATTACACGATATAGGAAAAGTGCCTGATGATGAGCCAGAATTGCCTCACGCATTGTTAGGTATGAAATTAGCAGAAAAATATAAGGAGAAACCAGATATTTGTAATGCTATTGGAGCTCACCACGATGAAGTAGAAATGGAAACATTGCTTGCGCCAATTGTGCAAGTTTGTGATGCTATTTCGGGTGCTCGTCCTGGAGCTCGTCGTGAGATTGTGGAAGCATATATCAAGCGATTGAATGATTTGGAGCAATTGGCTCTTTCATATCCTGGGGTTCTTAAAACTTATGCTATTCAGGCAGGTAGAGAGCTTCGTGTGATAGTGGGTGCTGACAAAGTTGATGATGTGGAAACTGAAAAACTATCAGCTGATATTGCGAAGAAAATTCAAGATGAAATGACATATCCTGGACAAGTGAAAATAACAGTGATTAGAGAAACTCGATCTGTTAGTTTTGCAAAATAAAACAGGAGTTTTAAATAAATATAGAAGGCAGGATGATAAAAGTCCTGCCTTTTTTATTGTCTAAACACTTTTTTTGTGTTTGACAATTGTTAAAGAAAGCAATTATGTGAGTTTTTGTAAAAGTTATACGATAAAGTAGGATAGTAAGATTTGAGCTTCAAGCTTATTTTCTTATTTTTGTATATTGCAATTGAGCATTATTTTAAATAAAAAAGAGACAATTATGTCATATAAAATAGCAGTTTTTGACGCCAAATCTTATGATGAGGCTACTTTCAATAAGGTAAATGAGAAGTATAACTATGAACTAGTGTTTCATAAAGAGCACCTAGATAGCAATAATGCGATACTTGCTAGCGGATGCGATGCGGTTTGTATTTTTGTGAATGCAGTAGCAGACAAAAATGTAATCAACAAGTTGCACGATATGGGCATTAAGCTGATTGCTCTTCGTTGTGCTGGTTTCAATAATGTAGATGTAGAAGCTGCTGCGGGCAAAATAAAAGTGGTGCGTGTTCCCGAATATTCGCCTCATGCTATTGCAGAGCATACATTGGCTTTGATGTTGTGCCTTAATAGAAAAGTGCATCGTGCGTATCTGCGTACTAAGGAAAATAACTTTTCATTGAATGGACTTCAAGGTTTTGATATGTTCGAAAAAACAGTTGGAGTGGTAGGTACTGGGCGTATTGGTCGCACTGTGATTGGACTTATGCAAGGGCTTGGTATGCGAGTGCTTGCCTACGATTTGTATCCTAATGAAGCATATGCAAAAGAAGTTGGTATCGAATATGTGACACTCGATGAACTGTATAAGCAATCAGATGTTATAACTTTACACTGTCCACTGACTCCCGAAACTGAATATTTGATTTGCGATGAATCAATATCAAAAATGAAAGAAGGGGTGATGATTATCAATACTGGTCGTGGTATGTTGATTAATACTAAAGACTTGATTGAAGGACTTGTTAGTCGTAAAGTGGGCTACGCAGGGCTTGATGTGTATGAAGAAGAAGGCGCTTATTTCTATGAGGACTTTTCTGATAGCATCATGACTGATGATGTGCTTGCACGCTTGCTGTCGTTTAACAATGTTATCGTAACTTCGCATCAGGCTTTCTTTACCAATGAGGCAATGACAAACATTGCAACTACTACAATGGAAAATATCAAAGCATTTGTAGAAGGACAAAAATTGGTGAATGAAGTTGTGTATAAGGCTAACTGATTTCAGCCATCTTGGGCGCAAGATATTGATGTATCCAATGAGGACTGGTATAAATCAAAACTAGAATAAATCAAAAAAAGTTCTTAGAACTTTAACTTTACAAACTTTAGAGAATAAATGAAGAAAATAGCGATACTGCTTTTAGTGTTGTTTTCTGTTGGGGATATGGTTGCAAATATCTCCAACAAGAACTTTACTGTCGTGATTGATGCTGGACATGGTGGGCGAGACCCAGGAGCAATCAGAGGGCGTATCAAAGAAAAAGATATCAATCTGGGGGTTGCCATAGAATTGGGCAAAATGATAGAGGGATTGCGAGATGTCGATGTAGTATATACTCGTCAGACAGATGTTTTTGTAGATTTAGAAAAACGTTCTGTTATTGCCAATAAGGCAAAAGCAAATCTATTTATTTCCATTCATACCAACTCTACAGCTGCTACTACGACTCGTGCTTCGGGCGCTGATACCTATATTCTGGGGTTGGCACGTAGTGCAGAAAACTTGGCAGTAGCAAAACGAGAAAACTCCGTTATCAAATATGAAGATGATTATACGACAAAGTATGAGGGTTTTGATCCTGATTCGCCAGAGTCGTACATCATTTTCGAGTTTATGACTAACCAATATATGCAGCAAAGTTTAGATGTTGCCTCATATATTCAAAAGGATATTAAGAGCGTTGCCAGGCGTGTGGATAGAGGTGTGCGTCAGGCTGGTTTCCTTGTGTTAAGAGAGTCTAGTATGCCTAGTATTTTGATAGAACTTGGATTTATAAATAATCCAACAGAAGCTAAATATCTGTCGTCTGCTCAAGGACAAAAAGAAATGGCAAAAGCTATTTTCTCAGGATTTCAAAAATATCGAGACGATTATCTTAGACGAGGAGGGGTGACATCCACTTCCAATCAGTCCGTTGCAAGACCATCGCCTGTAGCTCAGTCTAATCAGAATAAAACGCCTTCAGCTTCGAGCGTTGGAGGAAAAGAATATCGTGTGCAATTTTTATATGCAGTGCGCAAACTGCCTTCAAACTCTTCGCTATTCAAAGGTATAGTGCCTACAGGATATACAGAAGATAAGGGTTTTAAATATACAGTGGGAGCTACCACAGACTACGATGAAATAATGCGAGTGCACGCCGAAGTACGAAAAGTTTTTTCAGATGCTTTTGTTGTAGAGGTGGATGCTAACTCGGGAGCAAGGATGAATACTTCATCCAATGCCTCTACGGTGTCTAGTTCTCCTAAGCCAGCAAAAAATAATTCGGGACAAGTGGAATACTATGTCCAGTTCTTGATTTCGCCACAAAAGCTGAATGATAATTCTCCCCGATTTCAAGGACTCAAAGGGGTGACCTACTATCATGATGGTGCATACAAATATATTGTGGGAGGTACAACAAACTATCAAGAAGTTTTGCGAACACATAATCAAGTGAAACAAAAATTTAAGGATGCTTTTGTCATTCGTATGAAAGACGGCAAGCGATTATAAATATAAAATGCTTAATTTAAAGTAAACATTAAAGAAACAGGTTTGCTAATTCTTTTATCATATATAAGGTGTAGCAATTCGGAAGTTTTATTTAGAAAAAACAACAATGAGTAAAATAACTAAAGAAGTAAAAATCGGAATTGCGTTTATAGTCGCATTATTTCTAGTCTATTTTGGAATTAATTTTCTTAAAGGAATTAATATTTTCACACCAGCCAATTCGTATGTGGTGGTTTTTGATAATGTTGCAGGGATGTTACATGCCGACCCAATTACCGTTAATGGGATGAAAATAGGGCAGGTGCATGGTATGGAGTTAGACCCAACAGGAGCCAACAAGGTATTTGTGCAAGTACAAATGGACAAAGGAGTGCTTATTCCAAAAGGTAGTAAGCTAAGTCTTGACGCATCTATGCTTGGCGGAACAACTTTGCTTTTGGAGCGTAATACCAATGCAACCGAGTTTTATACACCAGGTGATACATTGATTGGTGATCGTAAATCGGGGATGATGGATGTAGCAGCTAATGTTCTTCCGAAGGTAGAAAACTTGATTCCAAAACTTGATTCTATAATGTCAGGGATTAATAAGTTAGTTAACGATTCGTCTCTAACTGCCTCTCTGAAAAATGTGAATACAATTACTGATGAATTTGCCAAATCTTCTAGGGAAATTAATAAATTATTAGTTTCTTTGAATAAAGACTTACCGACAATTACTGAAAACTTGGCAAGTACAACGAGTAACTTTGAAGAGCTATCACAACAAGCTAAAGGAATTGATCTAGTAGCTACATTTAGCAAAGTAGATTCAACAATGGCAAACGTACAACATTTGTCTTCTAAGCTGACTTCTAAAGATAGTTCAATTGGATTACTGCTGAACGATAGACAACTATACGATAGCTTGAATGTGACGCTTGGTAATGCCTCTATGCTAATGAAAGACGTGAAGGAGAACCCTTCAAAATATATTAATGTAAAAGTCTTCTGATCTCTTATTTAGAACTGTTCTAAATAGCTAAAAATGAGAAATGAATAGGAATTCACACTCCTTGCTGATTGAGCACACTTTGCAGAAGGTTATGTCAGTGGGATTCTAGAGGAAGATTTGTGGGTAAAGTTTGGTTATCAAACAATTAGAAATACTTGCTGTTGTAACACTTTAAAAAGTGTCGTACTTAGCTCATTATTAATGGTTTATTGTCTGAGTGCTAAAACCAAATTTTTACCAGTTTTTTTTTGTGGAATTTATTATTGAATTTTGCAATCTGATACAATAATACTTTAAATACTCTACTTTTTTTATGAGCAAGAATACTCAAAATTTATGGGCTAGCTGCCTTGAAGTTATTAAGGATAATATTCCTCAAGCAGCTTTTGAAACTTGGTTTTTACCAATCGTACCTTTATCTTACGAAGACAAAGTGTTTACGATTCAGGTTCCTAGCCAGTTTTTTTACGAGTATCTTGAAGATAAATTTGTCGATCTTCTGAAAGTAACCTTGCATCGAGTGATTGGTGCTGATACTATACTTCAATATCGTATTTTGATGGAGAATACTTCAAATACGGTAGTTGATTATAGGGGAGATTCGAAGTCTGTTGTATTAGAAAATCAAGTAGCAAATAAGATTAATAAAATCTCTAATCCATTCGAAAAAGTTGTATCTGAAGATTTTGAATCTCAGTTGAATGCGAAATATTCGTTTGGAAACTTTTTTGAAGGAGATAGCAATAAATTAGCACGTACAGCAGGTGAAGCAATTACGGATAATCCTGGGAAAAATGCTTTTAATCCACTATTTGTGCACGGGTCATCAGGTGTTGGAAAAACGCACCTTTGCCATGCAATAGGTACACAGATTAAGGAAAGATTTCCAGAGAAGCGAGTGCTTTATGTATCAGCTCATTTGTTCAAAATTCAATATGCTGACGCAGGTCGTTTCAATACAACGAATGATTTCATCAATTTCTATCAAGGTATAGATGTTCTGATTATTGACGATATTCATGAATTGGCTGGAATTGAAAAAACTCAAAATACGTTCTTCCATATTTTCAATCACTTACATCAAAACAATAAGCAACTGATCTTAACATCAGACAAAGCTCCATCAGAACTTAAAGGTGTAGAAGAACGCTTGTTAACTCGTTTTAGATGGGGATTGACAACCAAAATAGAGAATCCAGATAGAGACTTGAGAATGAGAATTCTGGATAATAAAATCTTGCAAGATGGTCTTTCTATTCCATCAGATGTTGTAGGATTTATTGCTGACCATGTAACGGATAATGCTCGTGATCTTGAGGGAGTTATCGTTTCTATAATGGCACACTCATTGGTATATAACAAGGATATTGACTTGCC
>JASLEN010000341.1 GCA_030151105.1 Dysgonomonas sp. | reverse complement strand
TGGCTCAAACAACCCGTCGTCCTAGGCTATATTGTGGCAGGTTTCTTGACAGGACCTTATTCTAGTTTTTTTCCAACAGTAGTAGATGGTGCTAACATCAGCATTTGGGGAGAAATAGGTGTTATTTTCCTTCTCTTTGGTCTTGGGCTTGAATTCAGTTTCAAGAAAATGCTCAGTAATGGAAAAACGGGATTCATAACCCTACTGGTCATCATTCTCGGGGTGGGAGTCTCTGGCTATGCGCTCGGAATGGCTCTTGGTTGGGGAATGTGGAATAGCATTATCTTAGGGTGTATGCTCTGTCTGTCGTCCACCACCATCATTGTCAAAGCTTTTGAAGATCCAAGATATAAAGGAAAACGCTTTACGGAGGTCGTTTTTGGTATCCTTATTTTCGACGACTTGTTTGCTATTCTCATCATGGTATTTATGGGAACATTGGCAGTTAGCCGCAATTTTGAAGGTACAGAAATCATTTTCAGCGTGGGCAAAATGCTCTTCTTTATGATAACATGGGTGGTTTGTGGTATTTTCCTTGTGCCTACCTTGTTGAAGAAATTTAAGAGTATGCTCAACGACGAAACGCTGTTGATAGTTTCTATCGGAATGTGTTTGGGGATGGTAGTCTTTGCTACCAAAGTTGGCTTATCTGCTGAGTTGGGAGCGTTTATTATGGGATCTATCCTTGCCGAAACGGTTTCGCTTGAGAATATCGAACGTGTGACCAAACCAATAAAAGACTTCTTCGGAACCATCTTCTTCGTCTCGGTGGGAATGTTGATGGATCCGCAGATTATTATTGACAACTACGAGAGCATTATTCTCATTACCTTATTAGTCCTTTTCGGAAAGGTTATTTTTACGGCTATAGGTGCACGTCTATCTGGCGAGAAAATGAAGGTAGCAGTGCAGTCTGGTTTTAGTATGGCTCAGGTGGGCGAATTTTCGTTCATTGTGGCTGGTACGGCAATTGCCTATCAGTTGACAGATGGATTCATCTATCCAATTATCATTGCTGTATCCATCCTAACAACTTTCACAACTCCTTATTTGATGGCTGGTAGCGAAGGTGTTTATAACTTGATGATGCGCAAACTCCCGCAAACATGGAGCGAAAAAATAGTAGAAACTGATAATAAACTGGATGCACCAGGTTCACCAACTGCTTGGGCGGCATTTATGCGAAACTATATTTTCAATATTATAATCTATGCAACCTTATCTGTTGCAGTTATTCTGTTGTCTGTTAGCGTTCTACATCCTTTTGTCTTGCAACATTTCGATAGCACTTGGACAAATACGATCTACGTTCTGATTACTCTCTTTGTGATGGCTCCACTACTCAAAGGCTTGGTTTACAGAGGTGGAGAACAGCCTTACTTGATTTTGAAATTGTGGCAACAGAGCGTGGGCAATAGATTGGTGCTTTCTGCCTGTATCGTTCTGCGATATGTAATCGCTTTTGGATTGATTTATTTTGTATTCTGGAGCTTGCTCGATATTCCTCTTTGGGTGTCTGCAGCAGTAGCTGTAGTGCTTGTTTTGCTTATTTTACGTTCTAAGTATTTGTTGAAAATCTATTGGAATATGGAGTACCGATTTGTGCTCAATTTCAATCAACGAATGATTCATGACAGACGAGTGAAATCGACTGACAATGGAGGCACTGTTACGACTTATGATTTGGACAACGAAAGCTGGATAGAACGTAATCTTTATGTGGGACAATTCAAGCTGCATGCAGGCTCTGATTACGAAAACGTAGCACTTAAGGATACTGATTTTAGAGATAAGTATGACCTGATAATAGTGGCTTTGGTGCGAAACAATAAGGAACTATTTTTCCCAAATGGAGACTTTGTTCTACTTCCCGATGATATGTTGACGGTTGCAGGTAATATCGTTCAAATCAACTTGTTGGCTAAAGAGAAGAATAGAATTGAGCGTTGTACGCTCAAAACCATACACGAGTATGCCAAACTGCACGATGAGAATCAACATTCGAGCATCAAGTGTCTGTCATTGGTGGTGGACGAAAGCTCTGGACTTTGTGGCAAAAGCCTTTTGGAGTCGGAGATGGGACGTCGTGGTTCATGCTTCATTGTGGGCATCGAACGTACAACAGGCTATCAGATCAATCCTCCTGCCTCTGAGATTTTACAAGGTGGAGACATCGTTTGGTTAGTTGGAAATAAGGCAAATATTCATCAACTGGTGAATGAAAATTTCTCGTTCAACTTCCAGATGTAAACTGTTTTTCTTAATTATAAACTCGATAGATAATTATTCTGCAAAATGCAAGATGCTGAAGATTTGAGATACGAAATATTTGATCGTCTAATTGATCGAAATGTGCGGTTTGCACTCTATCAATTGCCACAGACTACATCTGTGCATTTGATTTTGCAAACATCGGCGAAGCCACACGTTTTCGACAATATTTCGGGGCTCAATGAACAAAAAGGTTTTGTTATTTCTCCATTTTCAGCTTCTCAGACGCATCCTGTGATTGTTATTCAGGGCGATAAAATGTTTGAGAGTGAAGATGCAATATTCAATTTCTTAGAGACTTATCCATTAGAAAAAACATGCTCAGCAGCATCTTCTAAGAGAATGGATGAAGGCTTGGCTAATTTCGAAAAATATAGTTCCATTTTTGAAGCCTTTCACTCCAATGTCGCTGATGATAATTTGCAGAAACTGGTACTTTCTCGCACCGCAGATGTTGAACGAAAATCATCTATAGGGCTTGCATTCAAGCGAGCTTGTCAAAAATACAAAGACAATTTTGTCTATCTCTGCCACACTCCCGAGTCGGGTGCATGGTTGGGGTCTTCTCCCGAAATAATCTTGTCTGGTAACAAAGGAAATTGGAAAACAGATGCTTTAGCTGGCACTCAAAAAGTGAATACTGTATCTGATGAAATTACTTGGGATGAGAAAAATATCTACGAGCAAGGAATTGTCATGAAGTATATGCAAAATCAATTGAATAAGATTGGCGTCACTTCCGTAAACGATACTCCTATCACCATCTATTCAGGCGATTTGGCGCATCTCAAATCTGAATTTAGATTCCAACTTCCAGATAATAATAGAGTGGGCGATGTGCTTAATATTCTGCATCCTACGCCTGCGGTTTGTGGTTTTCCAAAAGATAAAGCATTCAATTTTATCTTAGAGAATGAAAAATACGATAGAGCTTATTATACAGGTTTTATTGGTGTTTTAGATGCTGATAATCAAACCCACCTATATGTGAATTTGCGATGTATGCAGATTTTACCAAACTCACTTCGTCTCTATGCTGGAGGAGGAATTATGCCTGATTCCGAAGCTCAGTCGGAGTGGCAAGAGACTGATTATAAGTTACAAACCATTTTATCCATTCTATAAATATGTTCTCTGTCAAAAAAAATGTATTAGAAACGGTAGCACTCTTCAAAGCCTTTGGTATTCAGCAGATTGTTATCTCTCCTGGGTCTCGAAATGCTCCTCTGATACAAACTTTTTCGTCAGATAACTTTTTCAAGTGTCATCTCATTGTAGATGAGCGCAATGCAGCATTCTATGCTTTGGGTGTTATTCAACGATTGCAAGAGCCTGTGGCTGTGTGTTGTACGTCTGGTTCGGCCTTACTCAATTTTGCGCCAGCCGTTAGCGAGGCTTTTTATCAGCGTTTGCCATTGATTGTGTTGTCAGCAGATAGAACAGCGGAATGGATTGGGCAAATGGATGGGCAGACGATTCCTCAATATCAAGTGTTTGGTTCGCTCGTGAAAAAATCGGTGCAGTTGACTGAAGGGAAAGATGAGTCGGAACTTTGGTATTGCAATCGCTTGATTAATGAGGCTTTAATTGCTTGTACAGCAAATAGAAAAGGTCCTGTGCACATCAATATACCTTTGGCTGAACCTCTTTTTGACTATTCTCAAACTGAGCTTCCTAAGGTGCGAAAAATAAATTATTTAGCTCCACAAAAAAATATAAATGCGGAATATTATCTCCAAGAATGGAAGCGCAGTAAGCGAAAAATGATTGTTGTGGGGCAAATGAACTACACACCCAATTTAGTTTTAACTCTCGAAAAGCTGGTTGAGCAAACGAATTGTGTGGTTCTTTACGAATGTTTATCCAATTGCAATTCTTCTCATTTTATTTCCAATGCAGATGCTCTATTAAGTTGTTTGTCAGATGATAATAAGAAAGAATTTGTTCCCGATTTGGTAATAAGTTTGGGTGGACATATTGTTTCCAAGCGCTTGAAGCATTTTTTGAGACAAGATAAGCCAACCGAACATTGGCTCATTTCGGAGACATCTGATGTGGAAGATGTTTTTCAATCTTTGACTGAAATTATTGAAACAGAAGAAGTTACTTTCTTTCAATCCCTTCTAGAACTCATTGATAATGAGTCGGATAAATCGTTTCAAGAATCTTGGCAGAATTTATCTCAACAAGTTAAAGAACCCGATACTACTTCTTATTCAGATATTTACGCTGTTGGGCAGTTCTTAAATCGACTACCCCAGAACTCACATCTTCATGTGGCAAATAGCTCTTCGATTAGAAATGTGGAACTCTTTGATTTATATAGATCTATACACGTCTATTGCAATCGTGGAACAAATGGAATCGAAAGTACAATGCCTTCTACAATAGGTTTTTCAGCTGTGCATGAGGGAATTACTTATCTAATAATTGGCGACTTGAGTTTCTTCTATGGACTGAATGCACTTTGGAATATTGAGCATATAAAAAATATTCGTATCTTGTTGATTAACAATAGTGGAGGAGGAATATTTCATCTCCTTCCGAAATTGAATGAATCTTCGTCTTTGGAGAAATTTGTCGCAGCAGAACATCAAGCAACATCGGAGAAATGGGCAGATGCAGCAGGATTTAAATATTTATCAAGCACTGATGAAAAGCAGTTTGAGGCGGGGCTCAACTCTTTTATGGATGAAGATGTTGAGCAATCTATTTTATTTGAAGTTCATACTGATATAGAGGTGAATAAAAAAGTTTTTCAAGAATATTATCATAAAATCAAAAAATATGTCAACAGCTAGAAAATGGGAAACCATCAAGGAATACAAAGATATTCTGTTCGATTATTTCGAAGGAATTGGACGTATAACAATCAATCGTGAGCGTTATCGCAATGCTTTTACACCAACTACTACGCAAGAAATTAGCGATGCGTTGCGTCTTTGTCACGAGAATCAAGAGATTTATGTGGTGGTGCTTACGGGTGCTGGCGACAAGGCTTTTTGTGCGGGTGGCGACCAAAATGTGAAAGGTCTTGGAGGTTATATTGGAGAGGATGGAGTGCCTCGTTTACAGGTGCTTGAGGTTCAAAAACAAATTCGTTCTTTGCCAAAACCAGTGATTGCGATGGTCAATGGTTTTGCAATTGGCGGAGGTCATGTTTTGCAAGTTGTTTGTGATTTGTCTATTGCGTCTGAGAATGCTATTTTTGGACAAACGGGACCTAAGGTAGGTAGCTTTGATGCTGGTTTTGGTTCGTCTTATTTGGCACGAATCGTGGGACAGAAAAAGGCGAGAGAAATCTGGTTCCTTTGTCGTCAATATTCAGCGCAAGAGGCCTTAGAAATGGGCTTGGTGAATACTGTTGTTCCATTCGATCAGCTTGAAGACGAGACTGTTAAATGGGCGCATGAAATGATGCAACATAGCCCGATGGCATTGCGAATGATAAAAATGGGCTTGAATGCTGAACTTGATGGACAGTCTGGTATTCAAGAGCTTGCTGGAAATGCAACTCTTCTATATTATCTGACTGAGGAGGCGCAAGAAGGAAAGCACGCATTCTTGGAAAAGAGAAAACCTGACTTTAAGAAATTCCCTAAATTCCCTTAATTGAGACTAGAACATATGTCCGAATTTTCGGTAAATATTGTATCCTATAAACTTTTATTTAAACGTCCCGCAGGTACTTCTCGGGGCGTTTATCATACTCATGATGTTTGGTTTGTGGTGCTTCAATCTCGCTCCAATCCAGCACATTGGGGGGTAGGAGAGTGTGCGCCTTTGCATGACTTGAGTTGTGATTTTGATACCAATTATGAGGAGTATTTGAAGAAGTTTTGTTCTGAATTGGAGCGGACGCAGCAGCTTAATGTTGAGGCTTTGAGAGATTTTCCTTCCATCTTGTTTGGCTTGGA
>JASLEN010000494.1 GCA_030151105.1 Dysgonomonas sp. | reverse complement strand
ACTAGTAATGGAATAAATAGTGCAAGGCATAGTGTGTAAAAAAGTTTCATGTCTTAATTGTCAATTTTTAATGTTAATTCTTCATGTTCAGTATTTAGATTTTCCCAGTTCTGCATAGCGGTCTCTAGCTCCTTATCTAGTGAGCCATGTTTTTCAAACAAAGACACCTTTGCAGCACCTTCGGGAGTGGCTAGTTCTGCCTCCAAGGTTTCTATCTCAGTCTCTAGCTTATGTATAGTGGATTCTATGTCTTCTATTTGTTTTTCTACCTTGCGTATTTGTTTGTTGATTTCTTTACGTTCTTCGTACGAAACCTTATTATCGGAAGGAGTATCTTCTTTTTCAGAATTTTCTTTTTTTATTTTTGTGGCAACTTCTAGTTCTTGAAGATTCTGCATTTTCTTGCGCTCCAAGAATTCTTGAATACCTCCAAGATGTTCTTTTACTTGTTTGTTCCCAAACTCATATACCTTATCTACTAAACCATTTAAGAAATCTCTATCGTGCGAAACTACAATCACCGTACCATCAAACTCTTTGAGAGCTTCTTTTAAGATGTCTTTCGATTGCATATCCAAGTGATTAGTGGGCTCATCCAGAATCAGTAAGTTGACAGGCTCTAGCAAAAGCTTAATCATTGCCAGACGACTGCGCTCACCCCCCGAAAGAACTTTTACCTTTTTTTCTGAGTCCTCTCCTCCAAACATAAATGCGCCCAGAATACTTTTCACTTTGGTGCGTATGTCTCCTGTGGCAATGTCGTCGATGGTTTCAAGAACGGTTTTATTCTCGTTTAGAAGTTGAGCCTGATTTTGAGCAAAATATCCAATCTTGACGTTATGTCCTAAGACTAATTTGCCTTTATAGTCAACCTCGTCCATTATACATTTTACGAGCGTAGATTTTCCTTCTCCATTTTTGCCCACAAAGGCTATCTTTTCGCCTCTCTCGATAGTGAATGTAGCTCCGCTGAAAATGAGTTTATCGCCATAGCTTTTCTCCAGATTTTCTGTAATCACAGGATATGAACCAGAGCGAGGTGCTGGAGGAAACTTGAGGTTTAAGAAAGCAGTATCCACTTCATCCACCTCTATCAGATCTATTTTATCTAGTTGTTTTATTCTCGATTGTACTTGCACGGCTTTGGTAGCCTTGTAGCGAAATCGTTCGATAAAATCTTCTGTCTTTTGTATTTGTTTTTGCTGATTTTCGTAAGCACGCATTTGCTGTTCACGATATTCTTCTCTCAGGACTACATATTTGGAATAGTTGACTTTGTAGTCGTATGTTTTGCCTAACGAAATTTCAATCGTTCTGTCTGTCACCGAATCTAGGAATGCTTTATCGTGGGAAACCAGCATTACAGCATTGGGACTGCGAGACAAAAAGGTTTCCAACCATTGTATAGATTCTATATCCAAATGGTTGGTAGGCTCATCGAGTAACAAAACGTCTGGACGTTGAAGCAATAATTTAGCCAATTCGATACGCATACGCCATCCTCCGCTAAATTCGCTAGTTTGGCGAGTAAAATCTTCTCTGTTAAAACCTAATCCCGATAGAGTTTTTTCGACTTCAGCCTCAAAGTTATTTACTCCCGACATCAAGAGTACATCATTGAGGTGCGTCGATTGTTCTATAAGTTGAGCATATTCTTCCGATTCGTAGTCGGTGCGTTCGGCTAGTTGCTGATTGATTCCATTCAGTTTTTCTTCCATCTTATGAATATGACTAAATGCCAATGCCGCTTCTTCAAAAACGGTGTTGCCATCAACCAAGGTCATATGCTGCGGAAGGTAGCCTATTGTCACATCTTTGGGATACGCAATATTTCCACTAGTGGGTTCTTGTTTGCCCGCAAAGATTTTGAGCATAGTGGATTTTCCAGCTCCATTTTTGCCCACAAGGGCAACTCTATCTCGTTTGTTGAGTACAAATGAGACATTATCGAAAAGTGTGAAGCCTCCAAATAGGACGCTCAATCCATCTACTGAAATCAATTTTATTTGTTTTTACTGTTAACTCTTACTTGTTTGTAACCTACAAATTTAATAAAATTAGCTGACAGATAGACTGGAATCTTTTGGTTTCTCTATCTTTTTATTCAAAGTGTTGAATGACCACTTGTATTTGCGGTAGCATACGAAGAGCACAATGGCGCCCATTATCAGTAATTCGAGGAGGGAAATGTATGGGTTTGGAGCTTGCATTTCAAATACTGCGTAAGTCTCAAAGGCAGCATCTTGCTGAGTGGTAAAAAGGCTGATGAATATATTGTTGGCAGCATGTGCACCAATGCCAATCTCTAGTCCATCGTCGAGAATAGCTGCAAGTCCCCAAATGATGGCTACTGTGAAATAAGTTGGCAGCATTATTCCTACTCCATAGGCTTCTACTTCTGGATTATTGATATGTAAAATAGCGAAAATAAGGGCTGGGAAAAGAAGGCTCAACCAACGACTTCTTGTAAGCATTGCCACTCCCTGTGCTAAGTGTCCTCTTATCAATACTTCTTCAAAAGTTGTTTGGATGGGAAGTAGGCAGATAGAAATTAATAGTAGGGGGATAAATTGTTCGATATTGAATTGTAGAGTCAGAGACTCAGCATTGAAGAGCAAAGTGCCCATCAAGTGGATTGCCATTATGCCAAACCAAAGAGCGAAAGCGAAGCCAACTCTCTTCCAACGTATAGACTTTGTTCCATTCACTAGTTGAGTGAATGAATGTCTATGAATAGCTTTTGTAATCAACAATAGAAAGAGTAATGCGATGGCAAATGGAATGGCAATAGCAAGTAGAAAGACATTCCTATCCATATCGGACAATGCTGCCATATTGGGCAACATGGTCAAACTCTCCATCTCGAAACTATAGGCTGCAAGTAGTGAGAATGAAGTTGCTATCATTTGCACAAATAGCGTCACTCCAATTAAAACAATGCATAGTATGAATAATAATACACGATGTTTGTATGCTTTGTCAGAAAAAGAGAGTTCGAGGTGATTCATTGCCCTATCAATCTATCAACGATATATTCTTGATTACTACCGTTTGCAATGGTTTATCTTTGCTGTTAGTTTCTACTGCAGCTATCTTGCGAACGACTTCTAGTCCGTCAAGCACTTCTCCAAATACAGTGTATTCGCCATCCAAGTGTGGAGTTCCTCCAACAGAAAAGTATGCTTCTTTTTGCTCGTCAGTAAATAGAGTTTCGGATTTTCTTTCTTCTGCTTTCTGAGCGGCTTGTTCTACGAGTGAAGCCCTGAATTCTGCAAGTTCGGCTTTTTTGCCCTCACGATACATTGCCTTAATGGTATCTATTGCCGCAGATTGTGTTTCTTGATAGATAGTTTGCTTTAGACGTTCGAAACGTTCTTTTTCCAAAGTTTTGATATCGTGTTCGAAAATAGGTTTTCCACTTACAATATAGAATTGTGCGGGATCAGATTTCTTTTCTGGATTTTCGTCATTGCCCCATCTGGCAGCTGCAAGTGCACCCGCTTTGTGGAAGTATTTAGGTGTTCTTATCTCCGATGCTATCAAATCGTCTGTCTTGAAAATGGTATCGTTACCTGCTGTCACATCACCTCCTTGAATCATAAATCCTTTGATGACACGATGAAAGGTCAAATCTTTGTAATAATCCTCGTTCACCAATTTGATAAAATTGTCACGATGTAGAGGTGTTTCGTCATAGAGCACAACTTTGATGTTGCCCAGAGATGTTTCTATTAATAATTTTTGTCCTTTAGTTTCTGTATTGCACATAGTGAGAGTAAGTAGAGTTAATAATATTAAGCAAGACTTTTTCATAATTTTTTGCTGTTTTATGTTCTTGCAAAGGTAATAGTAATGTATAAATAGAACTACTTTCCACAAGGGTATTTCTAATTTGATGCCTATCTTCTATTTAGATGTGTTTAGTTGACATTATTCCTTCTTTATTTTCAATAAATATATTAGTTTTGTACACTATATGAATTTTTAAATAAAATTTGATTTTTAATTATAACACAAGATGGCAAAATATAAACGAATCCTTCTGAAACTAAGTGGTGAATCGCTAATGGGTAGCCAACAATATGGCATTGATGTAAAACGCCTCAATGAATATGCAGCCCAAATAAAAGAGGTAGCCGATATGGGAGTGCAGATAAGCATCGTAATAGGAGGAGGAAATATATTTAGAGGGCTTAGTGGAGCATCCGAAGGCTTTGATAGAGTGAAGGGTGATCAAATGGGAATGCTTGCTACTGTGATTAATAGTTTGGCATTAAGTTCAGCTTTGACTGCTATTGGGCAAAAATCTCGAGTGCTGACTGCTATTAGAATGGAGCCAATAGGAGAGTTTTATAGCAAGTGGAAAGCGATAGATGCAATGGAGGCTGGTGAGGTAGTTATACTATCTGCTGGAACTGGTAATCCATTCTTTACTACTGACACAGGTTCGTCGTTGCGTGGCATAGAGATAGAAGCAGATGTGATGCTTAAAGGAACTCGTGTGGATGGTATCTATACTGCCGATCCAGAGAAAGATCCTACAGCAACCAAGTTTGACAAAATATCTTACGATGAGGTTTACAAACGTGGACTGAATGTGATGGATATGACTGCCACAGTGATGTGTAAAGAAAACAATTTGCCAATTATCGTTTTTGATATGGATACAAAAGGAAATCTGGCAAAGGTGATGAAAGGCGAAAACATTGGAACCTACGTACACTTATAAGTTTGAGAAAGAATAAAACAATATATAAAATTATATGATAGCTGATTTACAACAGAATGCTAAAAAAGCAGAAGAGAAAATGAGATCAACACTAGAGTTTCTTAGCGATACTCTAGCGAGAATACGTGCAGGAAGAGCAAATCCAAGAATACTTGATGGAATAATGCTTGAATATTACGGAGCTATGACTCCCCTGAGTGGTGTGGCTGCTATTAGTGCACCAGATGCTAGAACAATCATTGTTCAGCCATGGGAGAAAAATATGTTGCGTGAGGTGGAAAAAGCAATCCAAGATTCGGATGTTGGTATCACACCAGATAACAATGGAGAGATGATTCGTTTGACTATTCCACCGCTTACTGAGGAGCGTCGTAGAGACTTGGCGAAGCATGCTAAACAAGAAGCAGAGGATGCTAAAGTGAGTATTAGAAATGCACGTCGTGAGGCTATTGATGTTATCAAAAAAACAGATAAACTTCCAGAAGATGCAGCCAAAGATTTGGAAAATGATATGCAAAAAATACATGACAAATATATCAAGATGATTGATGAGGTGTATGCGGATAAAGAAAAAGAAATAATGACTGTTTAATCGAATTGAAACAAGTCAGAAATTTATCATGCCAATATTCCTACATTGTTGCTAGAGAATATTGGCATTGTTATTTTGATAGGAAAAAACAATTCAAATTAGCCTATGAATAAGGGATTGATCATTAAGAATACAGGAAGCTGGTACCATGTCAGAACGGAGGATGGACAAAATGTAGAGTGTAAGTTGCGTGGCAATTTTAGGCTCAAGGGTTTTCGTTCTACTAATCCAATAGCAGTGGGTGACAGAG
>JASLEN010000290.1 GCA_030151105.1 Dysgonomonas sp. | reverse complement strand
TGACATTTCTGTTACTAAATAATAAATGAAAGAGCATGAAGAAACAAGTTTTGGTAGATATGGATGGAGTATTGGCTGATGTTTACTCTCAATTTATAGATTTTGAATATAGAAAGACTGGAGTGAGAAAAAACATTGAATCCTTGAATGGAATATTAGAATCTGAGGCTTTTCCATTGCATGATGAGTACGTAAACTCTGTTGGCTTTTTCAGAAATGCACCGCTAATTGCAGATAGTGTAGAAGGTCTTAAATATTTGAATGAAAAGTATAAAGTGCTTATTGTTTCTTCAGCTACAGAATTTCCAAGAAGTTTGTTAGAGAAGCACGAATGGTTGCAAGAGTTTTTTCCATTTATCACTTGGCAGCAAATGATTTTTTGCGGGAAGAAAGACTCTATAAAAGGAAATATAATGATAGACGATCATCCAAAGAATTTGGACTTTTTTGATGGGCGAAGAATATTATTTACTCAGCCACATAATGCGCTAGTTGAAAATGAACTAAATGAAAGAGTGAATAATTGGAAAGAAATAATAGAACTATTATAAAAAGGCTAGTGAACATATTGTTTCACCAGCCTTTTTGTTCTTCTATCCTGTTTTTTATGCAGATATTAAGTCTCCAAAAATCCATCCAGCTACACTCAAATAGATAATTAATCCAGTGACGTCCACAATGGTAGCCACAAAGGGTGCTGATGAAGTTGCTGGGTCTTGTCCTACTCGTTTGAGTATAAATGGTAGCATAGAACCGATAAGTGAACCCCAAAGTACAATTCCCACTAGAGCTAAAGCTACTGTAGCTGCTACTTGCAACCATACATCGCCGTATCTATCAAAGGCAAATTGATAGATAAAGATACGGATGAAGCCAATGATTCCAAGTATTATTCCTAAGCTCAATCCCGAAACAATCTCACGTTTGAATACTCTAAACCAATGTTTAATTTTTACTTCTCCAGTTGCCATAGCTTGTATAACAAGGGTAGATGCTTGTGAACCACTATTTCCTCCACTCGAAATCATTAATGGTAAGAACATTGCTAATACTAATACTTTGGCTAATTCTTCTTCGTAGTAATGCATAACTGAGGCTGTTAGCAACTCTCCTATGAATAATACAATAAGCCAACCAGCCCGCTTCCAAATTAGTTTATATATAGGTAGGTCAAGATATGGTTCATCTAGGGCAGATATACCCCCCATACGTTGCATGTCTTCACTATACTCTTCGTCAGCCGCCCAAAGGATGTCGTCGATGGTTACAATTCCTAGCAATACGCCTTGAGCATCAATCACAGGAAGTGCAACACGATTGTTCATCTTAAATATCTTAATTCCCTCTTCTACATGCGAATAAGCGTTTAAGTAAATAAGACGTTTGTCCATCAAGTCTTCTATTGGTGTATCTGGATCAGAAATCAATATATTCTTGATTCTCAAATCATCTAGTAATACTCCTCTATCATCTACAATGTAGATAACGTCTAGGGTTTCAGAACCTTTTCCGTATAATCTGATGTAGTCTAGTGCCTCTTTGACTGTTAAATTCTTTTCTATAGCCAAGAAATCAGGGGTCATCAATCGACCAATACTGTCTTCGGGATAGGAAAGTAGCGTAAAAACTTCTTTTCTATCATGGGGCGAAAGAAGTGCAACCAATTGGTGCAACATTTCCGAATCTTCTATTGATCCAAAAAATGAAGTTCTGTCATCGGGTGGTAATGTACTGATTAGTTCTGCTACCTTGGACTTAGGTAGTGCTGTAACAATTCTGGTTTGTGTAGGATTGTCTAAGATACTGAAAACACTGGCAGCTCTGTTGATACTCATAGAACTAACTATAAGTGTTTTGTGATCAGGTAGTTCGTCTATCAAATCTTCTACTTCCGAGATGTTAAGCCCATCAAGATAATCTCTTAATTGCTCTAGGTCTCCTCCTTCAATAATAAGGGAGGTTTGTCTTGTAATATATTCTAGATTTTTGTCCATCCGTTTTATTTTTTTATTAGGTGAATACTAATCAAGCCAGATTGTCGCAATCTATACTTGGGATGCTTTTTCTCTGTCGTGTGATAAAACAATAAGATACAAAGAATGTTCGTTTTTTTCAAACAACGGGCAAAGATAGAAAAAATAGTAGAGCTGGCAAAGCTTATAATTTGTAAATATAGGAGTATGAAAACTTATATAGTCAGAAAAGAGGGAAGAGATTTGACTAAAATGTTTTATTTTTGTAGAAATGGCTCATAGGCTAACAAAATGAACATGAAAAAAATAAATTATTTGCTGATAGCAATCCTTTCATTAGCAGCTATTGCATGTGGAGAGATAGGATCAGATGATGCTACGCCTCCTGTGATTTCGGATGTGAGAGTTTTTGTACGAGATACTATTAGGTATGAAAGTTCTCCAGGACAATGGGTAACTATAACACTGAATGATAGTACAAAAGGTTTTACAGAAAACGATGAAGAGTTTTTGGTGATTGGTAAATCTGTATCCTTTAAAGGACGCTTTACAGATGATGAGGCATTGTCTAGTGCATATTTACATATCTGGGGAGATACTTGTCAATCTGTGCCTTACGATGAGGTGACTGATACCTGTTATCATGTTAGACGACTTTTGCCCATTTACATGTCTGGTGAAAAAGAAAAAGTAGTGGATGGTCTTGGTTTAAGAATAATAGAGCGTGTAGAGTCAACCTATACTCGTCGTATGAGCGATAGAGATAAAACTTTGACACTTCAAGTGAGGGAAAGCAAAGAGCGAGGAGAGAAGGATGTATATAAATTCAGCGTTCATTGTTCAGATATGAAAGGTAATCTAGATAAAGTAAACTTCAAGGAAAAGCCAATGAATATATTTAGTCGTAAAACTATAATTGAGAAGCATAAGAAATTGACAAAATAGTAGCCAATACTTAAAATAGTAAACGTCAGTCTAAACAAATAGGCTGACGTTTTTTTTATTTATAAAATATGGTGAAGAATTATCCTATTCTCATACCATTTTCAACATCTTTATTGGGCGTGAGTAGTGTAACTTCACCATCTTCTCCTACAGCACCTAGCACAAGACATTGGCTCATTATGTTAGCTATCTGTTTTTCGGGAAAATTGACCACTGCTACCACTTGTTTTCCAACCAATTCTTCGGGTTGATAGAGTTTTGTAATTTGAGCAGAGGTTTTGCGAGTTCCATATTTGCCAAAATCTACGACTAGAATATATGCAGGCCGACGTGCTTTTTCAAATACTTCGGCACTCAGCACAGTTCCTACTCTCATTTCTATTTTGGTAAAGTCACTCCATTCAATATCATTAAGTTCGTTGTTCATTTGTTTTATTTATTTTTTCAATTAATCAGCCAAAGGCATGAAATATTTAGCTTTATATTCAGGAAATAGGTCAGGGTGAAATACGTTTGCCATATCTTTCAAAATATAATCAGGATGAATTGGCAAATCTTCATAATATTTATGGAGCATTGTATTGCAGCCAAATATTCTTTTGTCTTTGAAAGCTTTGAAGTAAGAATAAGGTTTGTATTCTTTCTGTAGGCTCTTGTAGGTCATATAGTCATCTGCATAATATCTTATCAGCCACATATCTGCATCACCCGCTTTGTCCAAAACAGCTTCAAATGAAAGTGGCATGGAGGTTGTTGACTGATCGTCTGCCCACACATAGTTTGCACCAGCATCTGCAAGTAGAGTTGCCATATAAGTTTTGCCTCCAGCTGTATTCCAACTCTCTCTATATCTTGTGTCTAGAAATACAGATGGTTTATTCTCTACTGTGTTCATGGCTTCTTTGACTTCGTTGTAGTTTCTTGCAGTAATCGCAAAAAGTGAATCAGCTAAGGATTCT
>JASLEN010000273.1 GCA_030151105.1 Dysgonomonas sp. | reverse complement strand
TTCTATTTTTGTGATGACTTCAAGATATGAGGGGCAGCCTTTGGTACTTCTAGAGGCTATGACTACTGGTTTGCCTGCTGTTGTGTATGCTTTTAGATGTGGTGCTAGAGAAAGTATTATTAATGGAGTAGATGGCTTTATAGTGGAGGAAGGGGATACAAAAGCATTTGTTGAAAAGGTGAATCTCCTGATGGATGATGTAGAATTAAGAAAGAGTATGGGAGAAAAAGCTCGAGCAAATATTCAACGCTTTTCGGAGGCTAATATTATGCCTAAATGGGTTAGCCTTTTTGAAACTATGGTTGCAAAAGATAGAAACTGAAGCTAGTATTTACTCTTTTTCTTAAACTTTACAACGAAAAGAGATCTAACTTTAAGCTTGATAAAAAACTTAGAAAAGTGCTAAAGAGATCGTAAACAGATTTCGGTATCTAATAATTTTTTCGTATCTTTGATAGAATTTGTTTTAGAAATTATACACTGCTCGAAACTGCAAATGGAGGGCTAAAAGAATAAAAATGACAGAACAAGATAAAGCGCACCAAGGTGAATATTCTGCTGATAATATTCAAGTACTAGAGGGCTTAGAGGCGGTTAGAAAACGTCCAGCCATGTATATTGGTGATATTGGCGAAAAAGGATTACATCATCTTGTATATGAGGTGGTTGATAACTGTATCGATGAGGCTCTGGCTGGTTATTGTGATACGATTAATGTAATAATCAACGAGAATAACTCGATTAGTGTGACAGATAATGGACGTGGTATCCCTACAGGAATTATGTCCAAAGAAAAGAAATCTGCACTTGAAGTTGTGATGACTGTTCTCCATGCTGGAGGAAAGTTTGACAAGGATACTTACAAAGTGTCTGGGGGACTTCACGGAGTAGGGGTTTCTTGTGTGAATGCACTTTCGATAGAGTTTAGAGCAGAGGTACACCGTGAAGGAAAAGTTTTTGAACAAGAATATTCTCAAGGAAAACCTTTGTATCCAGTAAGAACAATTGGAGAATCTGATAAAACAGGGACAACTATTTCGTTTAAACCAGACGATACTATTTTTTCGGTTCTAGAATATAAATATGAAACCTTAGCATCTCGCTTGCGTGAATTAGCATTCTTGAATGCAGGAATCAAATTGACTTTGACTGACAAACGTGACGTTAAAGAAAATGGCGAATTCCGTACTAAAGAATTCTTCTCGGAAAAAGGACTTCAAGAATTTGTAGAATATATAGATGCAAACAAAGAGGCTTTAATCGAGGATGTAATACATATCACAACTGAGAAACAAGGTATTCCTGTTGAAATAGCAATGACATATAATACGACGTACAATGAAAATGTACATTCGTATGTAAATAATATCAACACCATTGAAGGTGGTACTCACCTCACTGGGTTCCGTAGAGGTTTGTCACGTACTTTGAAAAAGTACGCAGAAGACTCTAAAATGTTGGAAAAACTGAAGATAGAGGTTAGTGGAGACGACTTCCGTGAGGGGTTGACTGCTGTAATTTCTATCAAGGTTGCAGAACCACAATTTGAAGGGCAAACCAAAACTAAATTGGGTAACAATGAGGTAATGGGAGCTGTGGATCAGGCTGTAGGTGAGGCTCTAGGTTATTACTTAGAGGAGCATCCTAAAGAAGCAAAAATCATTGTTGAAAAAGTAATCTTGGCAGCTACTGCTCGTGCAGCAGCAAGAAAAGCAAGAGAAATGGTTCAACGAAAATCACCTCTTTCGGGTGGAGGACTTCCTGGAAAATTGGCTGATTGTTCGAGTAAAGATCCAGATATTTGCGAAATATTCCTAGTGGAGGGAGACTCTGCGGGTGGTACTGCAAAACAAGGACGTGATAGAATGTATCAAGCAATTTTGCCTTTGAGAGGTAAAATCTTGAACGTTGAGAAAGCGATGCCTCACAAGGTTTTGGAGAGTGAAGAAATTAAAAATATCTATACAGCTCTAGGTGTTTCTATCGGGACAGATGAAGACTCCAAAGAGTTGAATTTAGCCAAATTGCGTTACAAGAAGGTTGTAATCATGACCGATGCCGATGTGGATGGAAGCCACATTGATACATTGATTCTTACATTCTTCTTCCGCCACATGAAACCACTTATTGAACAAGGGTATGTGTACATTGCTGCACCTCCTTTGTATCTATGTAAGAAAGGGAAAGTGGAGGAGTACTGTTGGGATGAGCGTCAGCGTCAATCATTTATTGATAAATATGGTGCTGGTGATGAATCTCAAATTTCGACTCAACGATACAAAGGTCTTGGAGAGATGAACGCTGAGCAACTTTGGGAAACAACATTGAATCCAGAACATCGTACATTGCGCCAAATCACGATCAACAATGCAGCAGAAGCAGATCATGTGTTCTCTATGTTGATGGGTGAAGAAGTGGCTCCACGTCGTGAGTTTATAGAAGAAAATGCTACTTATGCACAAATTGATGCATAATCGTTTTAAAAAATAATTGAGAAGGAGTTGTAGGAATAGAATCTTGCAACTCTTTTCTTTTTCTACGTAATGTTTTTTACATTTGTAGTTGATGAATATATAAGAGTTAATAAATAATGATGTATTCTAAGACTATCACAGGGTGATAGATATACTTAGATGGATAATAAATAGGTCAATGACCTTATATAAGAAATGAAAAAAATAATCTTAACATCGCTAATTTGTGGTTCGGCTTTGGTCGGTTGCGGCAATGCTGGAGGAAGTGGCAAAACTACATCTGCCTCAACAATGAAAGAATATCAGAAGGTATCGCCTGATTTTAATGCTGATAGTGCCTATCAATATGTGGCTAAGCAAGTTGAATTTGGACCACGAGTACCCAATACTAAAGAGCATGTCGCTTGTGGCGACTATCTAGTCGCTTCTTTGGAGAAGTTTGGTGCAGATGTGACAGAGCAGAAAATGGTTGTCACAGCTTTTGATGGAACAAAGTTGAATGCTAGAAATATAATAGGATCGTATGGTGCAGACAAGAAGCGACGAGTATTGCTTTTTGCCCATTGGGATACACGCCCTTTTGCCGATAGCGATCCAGATGAATCTCGCTGGAGAGAACCAATTTTGGGAGCAAATGATGGTGCAAGTGGAGTAGGAGTATTGTTAGAAATAGCTCGTCAGATAAATATGAAAGCTCCTGAAATAGGGGTCGATATTATTTTCTTTGATGCAGAGGACTATGGTGATCCTACATTTGCAAAGAATGTTCCAAACGGAGAATGGTGGTGTTTAGGCTCTCAATATTGGGGGAGGAATCCTCATGTAAAAGATTATAAAGCAGATTTTGGTATCCTTCTAGATATGGTAGGC
>JASLEN010000253.1 GCA_030151105.1 Dysgonomonas sp. | reverse complement strand
AATGATGCGTCTGTTTTAGACAACATTGTAAAGGCTTCTTGTTGTGCCTCTGTCATCTTAGAAGCATTGTCTATAATTTTGGACTTATCTACTCCTAGGTTTGATAGCATATAATCATCTTCAGCTATTTCGGGTAATACTCCTAGCGCTCTTAGGAGGAAGTAGGAGGCAATTCCTGTTTGATCTTTTCCTAAGAAGCAATGAAAAACTACGGGATAATTGCTTTCGTCGATAAGATAGTCAAAGAATTTTGCCATCATTTGACTTTGTCTTACAAACATTTCTTCATACATATCTTGCATATATATAGTGGCATCTCCTCTGAGGAAGCGATCTTCTAGAACCTGTCTGGAGATGCTGTCGTTAGACGCTCCAGCGATATATATTTCATACCTCTTGGGTAGTGTTATTTCATCTTTTCGTTTTGCTTGAGAGTGGAAAGGACGAAGATCTATTACTGTTTGCAGCTTGAGCTTGTTTATGTTATTGATGTCGCTGGGAGAGAGATTTGTCAATTCTCCCGATCTGTATATCATTCCCCATCTTATAGTTTTGTCGTCTTGAGTTTTGTATCCTCCCATATCTCGGAAGTTCTGTATTCCATCAAATTCGAAAAATCGATTGGTTATAATGTCTGAGTAAGTGTTGTTTACCTTTAGTTTGAAGAAGTGAAAGTTTAAGGAATCAGCTTCTTCTATGGTGGCAATAAAGTTACTTACTTTAGTCTTTTTGTAGGGTTGCGCAGGGAAAATGCTGTCATTATCCGAGGCGTAAATTTCCATAATGGCATCATCCTGTTCAGGATACACTTCCCACTTGATTGTGAAACTCCCGTTCTGTCCCTTTTCGCATAAAGCATGGATAGAGGTCTTAGACTTGGAGCAAGATATGGCTGTTACTGCGATGAAAAGCGCAACTGTTAGTTTTGTTTTCATTGAAATGTCAAAATGTCTATTTTGTAATTACTTACTGATGATACACAAAGATACGGTTGAAGCATCTCTCTGCAAAGAAGGAGTACTATATTTCTTAATATTTATCTTTTTTTCACAAATGGAGATTAATAACTAAATGCTAAAACGATTAGGTTGTACAAAATTATTATATTTGCACTCTTCTCTAAAAATCACTAAATTAAAGTATGCCAAGGGGAGTCGATTTAAACAAAATTGCATCTGTCACTAGAGATAGACTGACTAAGGCTGCCAGCCTCCATATAGATACTTCTGACGAATGGGAGATCTTTGCGGGAGATCACGTGGGGACTATTGATATGTCTCAGCCGATTTTAACAGGCAAGGGTAGTGGCGATTTTGTTCTTCCAGTAGATCTTCGTAAGCGAAGTTATTTTCGTTTGCGAATGGGAATGCGTGATGCTGTGATGGCTGAGCGTGTGCTTCCTATGGAGGGTGCTTTTAATCTTCGAGATCTGGGAGGCATCAAGCTGAAAGATGACAGGCGAGTCAAGTGGGGGAAGCTCTTTAGAGCGGATGAATTGACTAATTTGACAGATGCAGATGTTGAATATCTAGGGAGTATCTCTATTGCTTCAGTTATAGATTTCAGAGCAGAGGTTGAAATTAAGCGTGCCCCTGACAAGTTGCCTAAAACGGCTCGTTATACTTATCCTCTTGCTATCACACCTGGAGCTATGCGTACTGATGGTGCGCAATCGAGAGGAATTGCTAGTTTTAGCAATCAGATGAAGCAAATGAATAGACTCTATGTGAGTGATTCGGCTTGTGTGCGAGCCTATCGTATTATGTTTACGATTATTCAGAACAATTTGAGTGCTCCGCTCATTTTCCATTGTTCAGCAGGTAAAGACCGAACTGGTATGGCTGCGGCACTTATTCTTTTTGCTCTAGGTGCAACTGAAGAGACTGTTCTCCAAGATTATATGATTTCTAAAGTACATATTGGAGCTAAATATACTGCTATGGTGGAGAAATATCCCCGAACTGCACCAATCTTTACGGTGAAAAGAACCTATCTAGAAGCTGGTATTGAGCAAATGAAACTAGATTATGGTTCCATCGAAAACTTCCTCACTAAAGAACTAAAAGTAGATATCCCCCGATTAAGACGAATTTATCTCGAGCCACGAGGATGATTTTTAAGTTTTCTGTGTTCTTCTCTATCTACAATTCACTACTTTTGTACTTTCATTACGACTTACTTTAAGTTTATAATTAAAAATATATGATATGAGAGCGATTGTTTTCATGCTAGTTTTTGTGGCAACAATTGGTTATTCGTGCAATAGAGAAACAAATAATATGACCGAAAAAGAAATAAAACAGATCAATAGTGAATCCGCTAGCGTTCCTTTCTATGTTTTGCAAACAACAGATGAGGCTGATTCTCTTTTCTTGAGAACTAAATGTGTTGATTTAGATATTCAAAATATAGCAAAGAATGAGGATCTTCAACTCTTGATCGCGAGAATGAAAGCGACCTTGATGGATGAAGAGGGAGTGGGATTGGCTGCGCCTCAGGTCGGAATAGGGCGAAACTTATTTCTATTTATGAGGATTGATAAACCAGATTTTCCTGTACAAGTAGCCATTAATCCTAAAATAGTGAATACGCCAGATGAGATGATCTGTTTCGAAGGTGATGGCTGTCTTTCTATTCCTGATGTCAGTGGAGATACTTTTCGTTATCCGTGGATAGATGTAGAGTATTACGACGAGAAAGGAGAGTTGCATAAAGAAAGACTTTCGGGATATTCTCGTGATGATGATTTTACGGGGATTGTGTTTCAACACGAATTCGATCATCTACAAGGAGTCCTTTTCATCGACAAGTTTTGTGATGAGGATTTGGAAGATGATGTTGAATAATCAGATTTGAAAGAAATGAGAATGAATATTTTACAAAATAATAGATAATGCTGATTAATATTTTATTTTTGTAAAATAAATACATATAAAGAATATAATAATGGAATCACTGGATTGGTCAAACTTGTCCTTTGGGTACATGAAAACAGATTATAATGTTAGAAGTACCTTTAAAGATGGAAAGTGGAGTGAGCCCGAAGCTCATACTTCAGAGTATATTAATATGCATATGGCTGCTACTTGTCTACATTATGGACAAGAAGCTTTTGAAGGTCTCAAGGCATTTAGAGGAAAGGATGGCAAAGTCCGAATTTTTAGATTAGAAGAGAATGCAAAACGCTTGCAGTCTTCTAGTCGTGGTGTGATGATGGAAGAAGTGCCTACAGACCTATTTGTAGAAACAGTGAAGAAGGCAGTTGCGATGAATGAGAAGTTTGTGCCACCTTATGGTAGTGGTGCAGCTCTTTATATACGACCATTGCTAATTGGAACAAGTGCGCAAATCGGGGTTAAGCCAGCCAGTGAATATATGTTTGTTGTTTTTGTAACTCCAGTAGGTCCATATTTCAAAGAAGGATTTAAACCAACGCCTGTAGCTATTCTTCGTGGCTATGATCGTGCTGCTCCATTAGGAACGGGGACAATCAAGATTGGAGGAAACTATGCTGCAAGTCTTGTTCCTGGGAAAAAAGCAGTAGAGTTGGGGTACTCAACTATTCTATTTTTGGATGCAAAAGAGAAAAAATATATAGATGAGTGTGGCCCTGCAAATTTCTTTGGAATTAAGGGTGATAAATATATTACGCCGCTTTCGTCTTCTATCTTGCCATCTATTACTAACAAGAGTTTGATGGTGCTTGCGGAAGAAATGGGAATGACTGTGGAAAGAAGACAAGTGCCATTGGAGGAGCTTTCTACTTTTGATGAGGCTGGACAAGTGGGTACCGCTGCAGTTATAAGCCCAATTTTGAGAGTGGATGATTTGGATACAAATACTTCATATGAAATTTCTAAAAATGGAGAAGCTGGCGAATGGAGCACAAAGCTTTACTATAAACTGAGAAGTATTCAATTGGGTGATGAACCTGATACGCACGGCTGGAATACAATTATAGAATAAATTATCCTATATTTGCGAGATGGAACAAAAGAACAAACATATGGTGCTCCGCACCGAAGGACTGGTGAAAAAGTATGGCGCACGAACTGTGGCTAATAACGTGTCTATAGAGGTGCGTCAAGGCGAGATTGTGGGTCTGCTTGGTCCTAATGGTGCAGGAAAAACCACTACGTTCTATATGACTGTAGGGCTTGTTGTTCCTAATGAAGGCAAGATATTTCTGAATGATCAGGATATTACAAAATTTCCTGTCTATAAGCGAGCTCAAAATGGAATTGGGTATTTAGCACAAGAGGCTTCTATTTTTCGAAAAATGACTGTAGAGGATAATATTCGCTCTGTGTTGGAGATGACTAAAACCTCAAAACAGTATCAAAAAGAAAAATTAGAAAGCCTTATTGATGAGTTTGGATTGCATAAAGTAAGACAGAATCTAGGAGATAGACTATCAGGGGGAGAGCGTCGTAGGGCTGAAATTGCCCGATGTTTGGCGATTGATCCCAAGTTTATTATGCTTGATGAACCTTTTGCGGGTGTCGATCCTATTGCAGTTCAGGATATTCAAGAAATTGTAGCTAAGCTTAAATATAAAAATATTGGTATTCTTATTACTGACCATAACGTGCATGAGACATTGAGCATTACGGATAGAGCTTATCTTCTCTTTGAGGGGAAAGTGCTCTTTCAGGGTTCTGCTGATGAGTTGGCTAATAATGCTGTGGTGCGAGAGAAGTATCTGGGTGAAGACTTTGAACTTAAACGCAGAAGTTTCGAGCATTTGCGTACTATGGATGAGGAGAATATCTAAGGTGCTACGTTCTGAAAGATAAGAAAACGAGATTGCTCTAGTCTCTAGTGGTGTGTGGGAAATAAAATTGTATAATCTCTTTTGGATTGGAGTTTTTTACTACCTTTGAGGCTAATATGGGACGACTCTTGGCTATAGATTACGGAACAAAAAGAACAGGAATTGCAGTTTCTGATTCGCTAAAAATAATAGCGAATGGCTTAACAACTGTGCCTACGCATACAATCTTTGACTTTCTTAAAAAATATTTTGAGAAAGAAGAGGTTGATTGTGTTGTTGTAGGTATGCCCAAAACAATGCAAAACGAATTTTCGGAAAATATGCAGCATGTGAAAGGTTTTGTTCGCAAATTGCAAACACTATATCCCGAACTTCAAATAGAATATTACGACGAAAGGTTTACTTCATCATTAGCTCAAAAGGCAATGATTGACGGAGGATTAAAGAAAAAAGATAGACAAAATAAGGCTTTGGTAGATGAAATAAGCGCAACAATAATTTTACAAGATTATATGGAGAGTTTACGTCTGCAAGGTAAGGATGATTTTTTATGATATTACCAATATATTTATATGGACAACCAGTCCTAAGAGAGGTTTGTAAAAACGTTGATGCATCATACCCTAAACTTCAAGAATTGATAGCAAATCTGTTTGAGACAATGTATGAAGCTGAGGGAATTGGATTGGCAGCTCCGCAAGTTGGAGTTAATGCAAGAATTTTTGTTGTGGACTTGGCTCCATTGGCAGAAGATGAGCCTAAGTATGCAGGGTTCAAGAAAGTATTTATTAATGCTGAGATAGTAGAATATAAAGGCGAAATAGTAAAATTGAGCGAAGGGTGCTTAAGTATTCCAGGTATTCATGAATCTGTTGAGCGAGAAGATACTATTAGAATAAAATATATGGATGAGAATTTTGTGGAGCATGATGAGGTGTACACAGATTTCTTTGCTAGATGTATTCAACACGAGTATGATCATATTGAGG
>JASLEN010000250.1 GCA_030151105.1 Dysgonomonas sp. | reverse complement strand
TGTTTCGGCTATTTTTAGTAAAGATAATCGTTATCTGTTTGTTGTTAATCATTTGCCAAGCCAAAGAGCAGACTTAGACTATGTTGCTGGATGTGTATCGGTTGTGGATATGAAGTCTTTTAAAAAGATAAAGGATATTCAACTCTCTAATGGTAGTAACGCTTTGCGAGGTATTACCATTACCGACGACAATAAATATGTATATGTAGCACATAATTTGGGGCGATACACAGTGCCTACTTCACAACTGCAACAAGGCTGGATGAATACTTGTGCAGTAAGTGTTATTGATGTAGATAAGCTGAGTTTCGAAGGCTCTATAATTGCAGATGAGCCTGAGCGTGGTGCGCCAGGTATTTGGGATATTGCTTGTAATGAAGCTAATCTCTATTTAGTGCACTCTGGAACTCATGAAATATCAGTGATAGATCATAAAGCTATGCGTGATAAGTTCGAAAAATATGCAGACAAAAGCCTATTAGATTATGATCTCAATTTTCTTTACAACATTCGTAAACGTGTACCTCTGACAGGAAATGGTCCTCGAAATTTAGTTCTATCAGACTCTCGATTATATATTCCAACCTACTTTGCAGATATCTTAAACATTGTGGATTTGGAGTCAGAGAAAATTGCTACTGTAGAGTTGAATCCAGGGCGAGCGGAATCTGAAATTGACAAAGGTGAAAGAATATTTAACGATGCTGCTCATTGTTTCCAAAACTGGCAAAGTTGTAACGGGTGTCATCCAGGTGAGGCACGTGTGGATGCTATGAATTGGGACTTGATGAATGATGGTATTGGTAATCCTAAGAATTGTAAAAGCTTGTTGTTTAGCCATGTAACAGCGCCATCCATGATATCAGGAATACGAGCATCGGCTGAGGTGGCAGTGGCTGCTGGCTTTCGCCATATTCAATTTTATGAGTTGGATGAAAATTCGGTACATAGTGTAAATGAATACTTAAAAGCATTGGAGCCAGTACCAAGCCCATTTTTAGTGAATGGTGAACTATCAGAGAAAGCAAAAGAGGGACGCAAGGTCTTTGACAAGCTAGACTGTGGAAGTTGCCATAGTGGGATTTACTATACAGATAAAAAAATGCACCGTATTGGTGACGATATAGAATTCGATGCAGGTTGGGATACACCTACGCTTCGTGAAGTTTGGCGTACAGCTCCTTACTTATTTGATGGACGGGCTGAAACAATGGAAGATGTATTTGCTGTACACAAACATGGAATCAACAAAAAAGTATCAAAGAAGGATATTGAGGCATTGGCTGAATATGTTAATTCACTATAATAAAAAAATAAGAAAATAGAGGGAGAGAAATATGAATTATTTAGAGAAAATAAAATTCCAAATATATGATACTATAGAGAGCGAATCTTTTGCTCAAAGTGTTGACATTCTACTTTCGCAGCTAAGCGATAAGGAGTCCGTTTTACGTCTGACGTTTTTTGGGAAAGTGGTTAGTCAAGTAGAGTATGTGGCTAATAAACGAATAATATTGGAAAAAGTGGCATGGAAATTTGCTGAAAAGATACCTGCCATCAGTTTTGTCTCTCAACCCACACTACACACTCCATTGTGTTTAGAGGTATGTAGTTTATTGCCTTCAGAAGAAAATACAATCAGTTACAGATCACTAGAGGGTCTAGCGTATGTGTTGGTAGAAAATAACTTTGTACGCATGCTGTTTGCAGGAGGCTTTCAAGGAGATCTATCTAATATGAGTATTCAAAAACAATCAGCAGTCGTTTTTGAACAAATAGATGCTTTGTTGAAAAAAGAACAATTTGAGATTAATCAAATTATCCGTCAATGGAATTACTTAGAGCAGATAACAAAAAAAGAGTTTGAAAATCAGCATTATCAACTTTTTAATAATGAACGAAGCGCATTCTATGCAAAAACAACATGGGACAATGGATATCCAGCAGCTACGGGAATAGGAGTTGACCTAGGAGGTATTCTTATTGACCTAGATGCCATAAGTTTCAAATCGGAAGAGGCATTTGCAACACCTATTGACAATAAATTGCAAATTGCAGCACATGCCTATTCCGAGAATGTGTTGTTAGATGCCAATGATAACAAATCAACTCCCAAGTTTGAACGTGCTAAAAGTTTGACTATTACTGACAAACAATTGGTTTATATCTCAGGAACAGCTGCCATTAGAGGAGAAAATAGCCTCAAAGGGGTGGGGCTTGCCGAACAATTACGTATCACGATGGAGAACATTGTGGAGCTAATAAATGATTGCACTATCAAGCTTTTGAGAGTATATCTGAAAAATGTTAGCGACTATGAAGAAACTAAAAAACTAATGGATGTTTATAAACTGGCTATCCCTATCTCTTATCTTCATGCAGATGTCTGTAGAGATGAATTATTGATTGAAATAGAGGGCATAGCAATGGACTGAATATTTGAGAAAATATTGTGATACTAACACACTGATAACTGCTATAATTTGAATTACTTAAACAAAATATAAAAAAATGAATTTGAAAAATTTAATCAAAATCTCGGTTGCTTTATTTCTAAGCATTTCTTTGCTATCATCTTGTTCATCTGAAAATAAACAAGCTAGCACAGAATTGTCGAGCGAAGTGAAGAAAGAAGCAAAATTTGCTAAAAAATATACTAATGCAGACTTCTATACCGATGGAAAATTTAATGAAGATGTTGCTATCAAAGCAATGAAAGAAATGCTACAACACTATGACTTGCCTTTTACTCCTTTCATGGAGAAAGAGTTTTGGGTAGTTGATTTCGGACTTGGCGATTTCGAAAATGTAGGTATGGGAGGTGTGTTTTGGGTGAATGATGCTGAGCATAATTATTTTGCACATGCAATTTATTTATTGCCAGGGCAAATGATTCCTGAACATGCACATGTGAAAACAAAATATGCTGCTAAGTTTGAATCATGGATGGTAACAAAGGGATGGGCATATAACTTCTCTGAAATAGGGGATACAACACCTAATGCTCCAGCAATTCCAGCTTCTCATGGGCCTATCAAAAGTGTGAACTTTGTAGTACAAAATGTAGGAGATATTATTCATCTCAAGAAAGAAGCATCATTTCATTTCTTGATGGCAGGACCAGAGGGTGCAGTGGTTGACGAATGGGCATCGTATCATGATGGGGCGGGGCTTCGCTTTACAAATGGAAAAGCTTCTCTATAATTTAAAGGATTTTTAGCCTATAAATCTTATACTATATCATGAAAAAAATATTAACACTACAAATTTTGATGTTTGTCTCTTTCTTTGCTTTTGGACAAGCAAAGAAAGCAGCTTCAGAAACTTGGATAGATGCATCTGTCAAAGCCAAGTCTGAAATCAGAACATCATTGAAGAAAACGAGCTTTCCTATTCAGTCTGAATGGATAAAAAGCGGTATGTCAGCAGTACCTATGTCGGCTGATGTAAGTGGACAAGAAACTCTGGTGTTGCTAACCTCGGGTGGTTCCGATGGTTCGAGCTGGGACTGGGGTGTATGGGCAGGAGCCAAACTGATTAAAAAGGATGGTACAGCAGTGTGGCTGGATGAATTGAAACCTACTTTGCAAAAATCTTCGGAAGGACATATTTCTTTCAACAAAGATTTAGGGGGACGTCCTCTAGCAATCGGTGACAAAACGTATGAGCATGGTGTGTTATGTCATGCCGAAGGAATTATGGTTTACAACCTAAATAAAGAGTATCTACGTTTTGAAACAGAAGTAGGTATCGCTAAGGCTTCCTCCGAAGGAAGTGTCTATTTTACGATTTCCAATCTTTTTCCTACAGAGCAAGCAAAAGCTCTACAAGCACGTTTTCCTCAGGAGTTAGGTGTTTTGGGATTGTATCTTGATGGAATTGAGAATTGGTTGTTAGACCCAAGTGCATCATTGGAAGAAAAAGCTGTACTTGCTGTTGCAAAAAAATTAAAGGACAAGACTTATTTTGAGCAATTAATACAGGCTGTTTCTAAAAAAGACCTAAGCGTAGATGCCAAGATAAAAGAGTATTTAGCAATCTTCGAAACAGTGAGCAAGGTATATCAGGTACAATCGGAACTAGATTGGTTGAATATAGAGGCTATTAGACTTGCATTCAATAATATGAAGGGAATGAAAGGCTACGATATTGCTAAATATGAACCACAGTTCAAAGAGTTAGAAGCACTTACGAAACAAGGCTTTGATGCTATATACAAGGGGGATAAAGAAGCTATTGCATCAGCTAAGAAAGCTGTTGATTATAAGCGTTCTATCCTCATGGGTAATCCTTTGCTAGATGATGGTAAGATTGTGGCCTCACGCTATATACTTGGAGCTAACGCTCGCAAAGCTATGGCTCCATCTCTTGGAACACAAGCCAACAATTGGAGTAATCAAGAGTCGGCAAGACGCACAGGTTTTGATGCTTCGGTTATAGAATTGACAGATCTTCGCAATCAACCTAAGATGCGTACGGTGTATAAACCTAAGAATACGTCATCTATTGCTGATTTGAAGTTGCATTGGAATGGACAAAAAGTGATGTTTACTGCCACAATGGAAGATAATCGTTGGAACTTGCATGAAACTAATCTTGCAGATGGTTCTACAGCTCCTATGATGGAAATGTTAGAACCAGACTTAGAGTTCTATGATGGTACTTGGTTGCCTGATGGTAGAGTTATAGCTAACTCTAATATTGGATACCAAGGTGTACCTTGTGTTAGCGGTAGTGACCCTGTTGGAAATATGGTGCTTTATAATCCTAAAAATAAAGATATGCGCCGTTTAACATTCGATCAGGATGCAAACTGGAATCCTGTATTGATGAATAATGGACGTGTAATGTACACCCGTTGGGAATATACAGATCTAACACACTACTACTCACGTATTGTAATGCATATGAATCCTGATGGAACAGAGAATAAAGCATTGTGGGGTAGTGGAAATATGTTTCCTAACTCAACATTTGATATTCAACCTCTTCCTGGTCAATCTTCAGCTTTTGTTGGAATTATCTCAGGACATCATGGTGTGGCTCGTTCGGGACGTTTGATTATTTTTGATCCCAACAAAGCTCGTAAAGGTGCTGCTGGAATGACGCAAGAAATTCCTTTTCGCAATCGTGAAATTGTAGAGATTGTTAGAGACGAGTTAGTAGATGGTGTTTGGCCACAATTTATAAAACCTACACCAATCAATGACTCTTACTATCTGGTAGCAGGAAAACTTAGTCCTGATGATCTTTGGGGAATTTACTTAGTCGATGTTTTTGATAATGTTACACCTATTCAAAAGATAGAAGGAGAAGGATATATTAGTCCGATCTTAGTGAGAACAACAAAAACTCCTCCAGTTATTCCAGATAGAGTAAAACTTGGTGACAAGGAAGCGACGGTATTTATACAAGATATTTACGAAGGCGAAGGACTACGTAATATTCCTAAGGGAACAGTAAAAGAATTGCGTTTACATGCTTATGAATATGCTTACCTACAAACAACATCAGATCACAACTGGCATGGTATCCAAAGTGGATGGGATATTAAACGTAATATTGGAACAATTCCTGTAGAAGAAGATGGTTCTGTATTGTTTAAAATTCCAGCCAATACTCCTGTGTCCATCCAACCTGTTGACAAGGATGGAGCAGCTGTTCAGTGGATGAGAAGTTGGTTTACAGGGCAACCTGGCGAGGTGGTGTCTTGTATTGGATGTCATGAAGATCAAAATCAAATTCCTATTCCTAAAAGAACAATTGCTTCACAAAAAGTAGCACAGCCGCTTAAAGAGCCAGAAGGAGGTATTCGTTCGTTTACTTTCGATTTGGAAGTACAACCAGTATTAGATCGTGCTTGTATTGCTTGCCACAATGGCGAAGGTGCAGCATTTGACCTACGTGGAGGTACAAAAGATAAACTAGGATATGGAACATCTTATCTTAATCTTCATCCTTATGTACACCGTCAAGGACCTGAAGCTGATATTGTAGTGTTACAACCATACGAATATCATGCAAACACAAGTGAGTTGATTCGTATATTGAAAAAGGGACACCACAATGTGAAATTGACCGATAAGGAGTGGAAAACATTTTACAATTGGATTGATTATAATGCTCCAGACAAAGGTTATTTCAATGCAAATAAAACAGAGCAGTTCCCCAACAAAGGATATGATCAAATTGCACGTCGTATTGAGTTGACGAATAAATATGCAGGTGGAATGGGTGTTGATTGGCAACAAGAAATCACAGACTATACTGCTCATTTGAAGTCAAAAGGAACAATAACTCCTGTAAAACCAGAGCCTCTTCCTGAAGTGAAACGCAAAGAGGTGAAGGTGAAAGGTTGGCCATTTGATGCTACTCAGGCAAAAGAGTTGCAAGCGAAAGAAGGTGGTGAGAAAAAAGTGATAGAAATAGCACCAGGTGTAAATATTACTTTTGTTCAGATTCCTGCTGGTGAATTTGTTATGGGTAGTTATAGTGGTGAATCGGATGCTTATCCTATATCTAAGGTGAAAGTAGGAAAATCATTTTGGATGGCAGAGGTTGAAATCACTAACGAGCAGTATGCAGTTCTAAAACCTGAACATGACAGTAGATATGTAGATCAGTTGTGGAAAGACCACGTATTGGCTGGCTATAGAGCTAATCTTCCTGAACAGCCTGTGATCAGAGTTAGCTATCAAGATGCAATGGATTATTGTCATAAGCTGAGTGAAAAAACAGGAATTCAATTTACTCTACCTACTGAGGCGCAGTGGGAGTGGGCTTGTAGAGCAGGAAGCGATAATGACTTCTGGTTCGGAGGATTGAATGCTGACTTTGGTAAAAAAGAAAATTTAGCAGATAAGTCAACCAGTCAGTTTGCTGTTAGTGGAATAGATCCTCAGCCAATGTCCGATAAATCGATGTGGTATAAATATTACACATATTTGCCAAAAGCGGAGGATGTTGATGATGGGTATATGATACAAACAGACTCGAAGAAATTCGAAGCCAACCCATTTGGATTGTATAGTATGCATGGTAATATTGGAGAGTGGACACGATCGGACTATTTGCCATATCCATACAATGAAAAATCGAAAGCGACATCAGAATATAAGGTAGCAAGAGGAGGTTCGTACATTGAGCGACCAAAATTCTCTACAGCCTATGCACGAAAAGCCTATTATCCATGGCAGCGTGTACATAATGTCGGTTTCCGTCTAATAATTGAGAATTAATATATATTTTAGAGTCGAGTAGGAGATATTTCTTCTACTCGATTTTAATTTGAACCTAAAACTATGAATAGCTCCATGTTATCTAAAATAAAAACACTCCTATCGTCCTATTTCACAACCATTGTTCTACTCGTTATTTATGCTATAGGATTGGCTATTGCAACATTTATTGAAAAATACGAAGGCATTACTACTGCAAAGGCATTGGTATATAATTCTCCTTGTTTTTTTGTGTTGCAATTGTTGATGGTTATCAATTTTGTAGCTCTGGTTGTAAAACATCAATTTTATAGAAAGAAGCGATGGGGAATGATGCTTATTCACATAGCTTTCTTCATTATTCTTGTGGGAGCATCTGTTTCATATTTGTTTAGTGAAGAAGGCATTTTGCATATTCGTCAAGGAGAATCAAGTAATGAGATGGTAATAAATACGGTTGAGACACATACATTGCCATTTGAGGTAGAACTTGTGAAGTTTACACTTACACGCTATCCTGGTTCATCGAGTCCTTCATCTTATGAGAGTGAATTGCTTATTCATATTGATGGTGAGGTGCTTCGTGAGCGAATTTATATGAATAATGTTTTAGATTTAAAAGGCTATCGTTTCTTCCAAGCATCGTATGATAAAGATGAGCTAGGAACGGTATTGACAGTCAATAAAGATGTGGCAGGACGAACCATAACCTATGTGGGTTATTTCATCCTTTTGCTTGGGTTCTTGTATTGTTTAGTGGAGCCACAATCCCGTTTTCGTTTTTTGATTAGACGAATGAGAGAGGCAAATATGAATCCGAAAGCGATCCTCATTGTTTGCTTTCTAGGGGCTTCATTATCTTCTGCTTTTTCACAGAATGATGATAAGACGACTACAATCCTTAGTGAGTTGCACAAAATATCAATAGATGCTAAACATCTCGAAAGCTTTGGAGCAACCCCCATTCAATCCTATACAGGTAGGATGATGCCCATCAATACTTTTTCATCCGAAATACTAAGAAAAATAGCTAAAAAAACACAGATACATGGATTCACTCCTGATGAGTTCATGCTTAGTTTGTTCACTTTTCCAGAAGTATGGATGCAAACTCCTCTTATCGACTATAGTAACGAAGCACTATCAAATATCTACGATTTGCCAAAATCACCTTGTGCGTTTCTCGATTTGTTTGATGAAGAAGGGAACTATAAGTTGAACGAAATGACAGAGAAAGCATACGCAAAACCTCTTGCAGAGCGTACAGCTTTTGACAAAGATTTATTGAAATTAGATGAAAAAGCAAATATCTTGCATCAACTTTTTAATTTCCAATTGATTAATCTATTCCCTAAAGAAGATGAGCCCAATCATACTTGGTTTGCTCCTGGAGACGATCTTTCTACTTTTGCAGGAAAGGACTCATTACTGGTGGCTCAAATTTTCCCTTGGTATATTAGTGAGGTGCGTGCTTCGGTGCAAACAGGAACATGGAGCGAGCCTGATCGCATTTTAGAAATGATTCACATTTATCAAAATTCGAAGAACAAAACTCTAGATATTTCACCTCAAAAAATAAATACTGAGTTGACTTACAATCGTCTAGATGTATTTAGGTATTCTAAAATCGGTTATCTCAGTCTTGGAGGAATATTGTTAGTTCTTTCATTTTTGGCACTCTTTAGAAATTCGAAGTTGAGTAGATATTTAAAGTTAGGGTGTATTATAGGCGTTATTCTTGTCTTCTGTTGGCATACTTATGGTATGAGTTTGCGTTGGCAGATAAGTGGACATGCGCCTTGGAGCAACTCGTACGAAACGATGGTATATGTGGCTTGGGCAACAGTATTTGCAGGCTTAATTTTTATGAGAAGTAGCCAACTCACATTTGCTTTGGCAACACTATTTGGTGGCATAATTCTCTTTGTGTCTGGCTTAAATTGGATGGATCCAGAAATCAATCCATTGGTTCCCGTACTAAAGTCTCCTTGGTTGATGTTTCATGTGGCGGTTATTGTGGCAGCGTATGGATTTTTTGGTATCAGTTGTCTTTTGGGAATCACAAATCAGATATTAATGATAATGTCTAAATCAAATAAAAATGATTTGGGGATACGAATTCGTGAACTGACAACTATCAATGAAATATCACTTTGGATAGGTTTGATGTTGATGACTATTGGTACATTTTTAGGTGCTATTTGGGCAAATGAATCATGGGGACGATATTGGGGATGGGATCCCAAAGAAACTTGGGCACTTATCACTCTAGTCATATATGCAGGTGTTTTGCATCTTCGTTTGGCTGAAAAATGGTATAGTGTTTGGCTGTTCAACGTATTGTCAACTTTGTCGTTTGCATCAGTTTTAATGACATTCTTTGGCGTAAATTACTTCTTGAGTGGGATGCACTCGTATGGACAAAATGATGCAGTGGATAATATCTTTGTCTATTTGATAGGAGGGTCAATAGTCGTTTTATTATTAGCTGTATTTTCTTATCAATCATCCTTTTCTAGAAAAGTACAAAGAAGCTAAACTCATTCAATATATAGTATAGTGTACATCAATAAAAAAGGTAACAGAATTCGTTTTCTGTTACCTTTTCTCTTCTTCTTTAACCACTTATTTATGTGCTAGGATATCTATCTATTTGCTTCTTAGAGTTGTACTTTTCCTCTAAACTTAGCAACATCTCAGCCAATTCTTTAGGCGTTAACTGCTGTTTAGCATCAGATAATGCGATTTCGGGATGATGATGTGACTCAATACAAAAACCGCTAATTGGATATTCTAAAGCTTTGGTGCAAATCTCTTTTACTAACGAACTTACTCCAGCTATATGACTTGGATCGCATAGAATGGGCAGGTTGGGTAGATATTGATGCATTTGCTCCACAACTTCCCACACTGGAGTGTTGCGATAGGGTGCATTGTTGAGTAAAGTAAAACCACGATGAATAGCTCCGAGCTGTTTTACATTTGCATGCGATAGGCGCTCTATTGCCCCAATCCATAACTGCAAATCAGGCGCTAATGGATTTTTGACCCACACTGGAATATCTACTCCTCGTAAAGACTCTGCTAACTCTGCCATTAAAAAAGGGTTAACAGAGGTACGAGCACCAATCCAGACTCCATTTATTTCTGCTTTCAGAACAGCTTCAACATGAGAGGGAAGAGCAACTTCTGTCATGACTTTCATCCCTAGTTCCTGTTGAATATCTTTCATCCACTCCAAGCCTTTGCTACCAACACCTTCAAAAGTACCAAAACGAGATCGTGGCTTCCACAGACCCGCTCGAAAGGTTTGAACACCTACTGCGTAGAGCTCTTTTGCAGTGCGCATCATCTGTTCAGAAGTTTCTGCACTACATGGTCCAGCGATTATTTGTAATCTTCTTTTGGTCATATTATTTGTAATCTAACATCCTTTTGAAGGCTTTCAGAAATCATTTTTTAAGATTTAAATAATCAGCTTCTTTGAGGATGTGTATCGTTGATATTTTTCCAACTTTTTCTATATCATCCAAAGTCCACACCACTTTACCTGATTTGTCTAATTCTATAATCTGTGGTGAGTTTAGGATAGTTCCTTTTGTATGACCATCCCAATTGGTAATGAAAAGATTTTCATTGCTGTCTGCCACTATTTGAGCAATGAAATGAAGGGTGAGGTCTTGCATTTGTGCTTTGCCTACTTCTTTTATCTTCTCTCCTGTCTGACGATTTACCACTATAAAATTGTGATCATCTCCTGCAGGCAAGAGTAAGTTCCCATCTTTAAGTTCCAACACAGAAAAAGCGCTAACAGCAACAGGAAGCTCAGTAATCACTTTGCCTTTAGGATCTACCTCAATTACTTTTTGAAGGCTCATGACTGGAAGTAGATAATTGCCATTCTGAGCTTGTGCTACTTGACGGAATTGAGCATGAGGGTTTTCTGTTTTCAGATCAAGCTTTATTTCGTTTTTCACTTTTCCCGTTTTGTCTAACTCTACCAGTTTTGCAGGACTACCGCATATCGCCAATAGATAGCCTCCGTTTTGTAGTTGGATAGCAGACTGAAGTTCTGTGTCATTTGAAGTCTTATAGTCCCAGATAGTATGATGAGTCCTATCTATTAGTTTAGCTCCATTTTTGTAGGAGTAGAGAATATATCCACCTCGGCTTTGCTTAATGTTTCCATCCTTTCAGTTCCAAATTTCTCTACGCAAAACGAAGCTAAATTTGAACCGTAAATAATTGCATTTTTCATGTTGTTGAACGAAATGTTTTCGCTTTGTGCAATGAATCCTGAGAAACCACCTGCGAAAGTGTCTCCAGCTCCAGTTGGATCAAAAACATCTTCTAGAGGTAAAGCTGGTGCAAAAAACACTTCTCTATTATGGAATAAAAGTGCGCCGTGCTCTCCTTTTTTAATCACCACATATTTTGGTCCCATGTCCTGGATTTTAGCTGCAGCTTTCACTAATGAATATTCACCAGAAAGTTGTCTTGCTTCTTCGTCATTAATTGTAATAACATCTACACGTTTGATAACGTCTAAAAGTTCAGGAAGAGCGCAATCCATCCAAAAATTCATAGTATCTAAAACAACTAATTTTGGTTTCTTCTCCATTTGATCTAAAACACTACTTTGAACTAATGGGTGTAAGTTTCCTAACATCACAACATCAGCATCTTTGTAGTTTTGAGGAACTTTTGGCTGAAAATCAGCTAAAACGTTCAACTCTGTTACAAGAGTGTCTCTAGAATTTAAATCGTTGTGGTATAAACC
>JASLEN010000243.1 GCA_030151105.1 Dysgonomonas sp. | reverse complement strand
AAAGGTTCCCAACCTTTTGTTCCTAGACTTTGTGCTTTGTTGGCTATCTCCAATGCTTGAGCAAAGTATTGGTGACCTCCTCCTAGGGAGAAGGAATCAAAATCTAGACCAATAATAATGTTGACATAAAATGTCAAAACTCCTATTATATTATCGCTAATGGTCAATTCATTATAATATAAATTTTGCCCTAAAACATAGCTAAAGTCAAATCGAGTATCTCGATAATTGATAAGCGGAGTTACATATGCTGCATTATAAACGGGTCTGCGAGAGGTGATGTGAATTTCTGCTCCATAGTTATTTTCGGATGGCATACTGTTGAGTGTAATGCCTATTGTACAATCTATTTTTTCGTCTTTTTCGAATTTAGCATTACTCCATATTTGTTCGTTTAGTATCTGTCTAATAGATTCTTCTAGTTCCTTTATCGCTTGATTATCTACAGATTGTATCTTTGAAGAATTGATAGTAACTTTTACTTCTAATTCTTGTGCCTTCGTTTGTATTGAGAGAATGCAAAACAAAAGGAGAATGATATAAAATTGTTTCATAGTGCTTATTCTAATCCGTAAGTAATACTAGATACTTTAAACTCAGTTCTACGATTTATTTGGTCAGCAACCGCTTGATGCTCTGGCTCGAGTTCTTCTATAAACTCAGGCGTAAGTATTTGTCCTTCTTCTAAGAAATCGTATTTTTTGACTATACCTCGTGTTACATTCTTGGGTGTAGATTTTCCTTTACCCACGGATGTTAAACGTTCAGCGTCTATTCCTCCTATTTGAATCAAATAGTGCATCACGGCATCTGCTCTACGCTGCGACAATTTATTATTATATTCATCTGTACCTTTTCTATCGGTATGAGAAGAGAGTTCAATAGATACATTTGGATTCAGATTAAGCAAGTCTATCAATTCATCCAAACCTTCTTTCGAGTCTGGACGGAGCGTTGATTTATCAAAATCGAAGAAAATATTTTCTAATACAACTGGCTTATTTATAGGTGTTAATATGAAATCTACTAAGTATGTAGAGTCTCTTCCTATTGCCTCTGTAGTCAATTGCATACGAGTGTTGAGATGCTCTGGCGCACTAGCTAGCAACACATATTTTATGCCCGCATCTATATCGAGTTCGTAAGTACCATTGTTTTTTCCAGGGAATTTCTTGTTTGTTCCATCTTTGCCAACTACTCTAATAGTCGAATTTAGAATAAACTCGTCGTCAGTATCTACAATATATCCTTCTGCTTTAGTTGTTATTGTAGGCTTTGTGAACGAATAGATGTGATCATACCCTCTAGCATCATTTCTGTTGGAACTGAAAAAACCCTCTTCTTTTTCTCCTGCAAAGGTAATCCCAAAATCATCGGCATGAGAATTGATAGGAGACTGCATATTGCTCACTATCCACTTAGAGGCTTTATTATCATAATCAGCCTTATAGATATCCAGCCCTCCCATACCAGCATGTCCATCCGATGAGAAATAAAGCGTAGAATCATTGCGCATATATGGAAACATTTCGTCACCAGCGGTATTAATTTCAGGACCTAGATTCTCTATATATTCAATCAAATCTCCTAAAATACTTGCTCGCCAAATATCTTTTCCTCCATATCCTCCAGCCATATCTGACACAAAATATAAAAACTTATCAGACTCGTCTATTGCAGGATGTGCAAATACATGAGTAGAGTCTTTTTTGACTATCTCCAGCCGTTGACCTTCTCCCCAAGATCCTCCTGATCGAGTTGATACATAGATGGATGCAGGAATTGAACGGACAGAATCCATCGGTGCGTAGCTGTAATACATGGTCGAACCACTTGAAGAGAATGACATAACACCCTCGTCTCCAGCAGTGTTGACTGCAGATTCGAGGTGCTCAGGTTTCATCCACTTTCCATTTTCATCTTTGCGAGACATGAAGATGTCATTGTTTCTCAGACCCGTAATGGGGCTAATCGTATCTCCAATAATTTCTTTGCCAGCGTTGGATGCAAAAAACACTTGATCATACTCTTTGGGGAGTAATGCAGGAGCCATTTGGCTACCCTTATTTCCATCAAAGAGAGTCATGCGTTGTATTTCGTGTCTAGTCGGACTCTTTTTCCATTCTTGTGCCAACTTGACTCCTTTTAAGCCATTTAGTGCAAAGGAATTATTAGGGAATAGCTTCAGAAAGGCTTCATATTGTTCGGCTGCTTTTTTGTATTCACCTACCTTGTGCAAGGTGCGAGCATATTGTAGATGTAGCGTACTATCTTGCACCTTGTATCTAATTGCATTGGCATATCCTACATTTGCACGCACTGGATTGTTAGCCAAACGATAAGTTTCACCTACTTTGAAAGCAACTTCGCCTCTTAGGTCTCTTTTCTTAGGAGATGTTTTGCGATAAAATTTTCTATAATCTTCAGCTGCTTCAAAATATTTGCCTTCCGAAAACTTTTCGTCAATATCTTCTAACTTGAGACTTTTACATGCCCCAAGAAAAAATGCTACTGCAATCAAAAAGAATATGAGTCTATTTATTTTTTTCAATTTGTTATAACCTATTTATAGCTACAAATATAACTTTTTTATACATGATTTATTGTCTTTCCTTGGCTAATCGTACTCATACATCAATGGTTAGTGGCGCTCAAAGTTTGTGATAAATTTAAAATAGAGTCGATTATATTTTGTAGATTTATGTTTTTAAAAGACTAACAGATGATACAACAAATATTGCTTGTAGGCGCAGGAGGTGCTGCTGGCAGCATACTTCGTTTTTTGACTTCGGAAGTCACAAATAAATCCTATGCACTATCTTTTCCTCTAGCTACTTTTATTATTAATATAATAGGCTGCTTTTGTATTGGATTGTTTATTAATCTGATACCTAGTAGTTCAAATCTAAAGTTCTTGCTTATCGTTGGATTTTGTGGAGGCTTTACTACTTTTTCCACTTTTTCGAGAGAGACTTTTGATTTGATTAATAGCAACCAAATGGCATTGGCTTTTGTTTATACTATTGCAAGTTGCGTATTAGGAGTATGTGCAGTTTGGTTAGGTATGTTTTTGACAAAATAACTTAACGAAATTTAATTTCGTAACAATTTGCAAAATTAGCACATCTCTATTTATGGAATCCGTTCCATGTTTTCTTCTATTTAACCACAAACCCAAAAACAGATAATTGAAACAAAATTTTTATATATATGAAACAAAGAATAGTATTAGTTTTCACTTTACTTTTTCTTAGTATGAGTATGTTTTCACAAAATGTACGAAAGACTTACGAAAGTAATTGGAAAAAGGTGGAGGAGTATGCTGAAGAATCTTTACCCAAATCTGCAATTGCAGAGGTAGAGAGTATCCTAAATGCTGCTATCAAGGATAAAAATGTGCCACAGATAATGAAGGCATATATTTATCTTGAGAATTTAGAAAATAGTATCGATAGTGACAACGACAATGACTTTATTGGAAAATTGGAGGAATTGTTGGTAACAACTAAAAATGCAGAGGATTTAGCTTTGTTGCATTCTGTTCTAGCAGATATGTACAATGCAAATTATCAGCAAGATAGATGGAATATTGATAGACGTACTAATCTTTCTGACGTAGTTCCGGCAGATATGAAAGAGTGGTCTGCTAACATCTATGTTAATAAGATTTACGATCATTTAGAAGCTGTAATCAAAGGTGGAGATATATTGAAAAATTCTACAACAGGTGACTATAATGACATCATTGATTTGGGTGAGGATAGTAAGACATATTATCCAACGCTCTATGACTTTGTAATGAAGCGTACGCTTGATAGAGCAGCTACATTGCGAACTATTGGGCGAGAAGAATTTGATACAGCTTCGCTTGGT
>JASLEN010000202.1 GCA_030151105.1 Dysgonomonas sp. | reverse complement strand
TGGAGGAAAATTGATTGAAAAAGGAAAAATAACTCCAGTGATAGGAGTCAAAAATTCAACTCAATTGAATCTTATCGACCTTGCTGGAAACCTACTTCAAGCCGACAAAAGCAATTGCGATTGGTCGCCAGAGCAAATCGTGAAACTGAGCGAAAAGGAGTTGAAAGTCAAGACTTATAAGATCAACTTGGAACAATGTATCGACGAATTGGAGTCTAAACGCATTGCGTGGATGCTTTCGCCAGGAGCAAGAAATCAAGAACTTCCAGATACGTTGGAAGAGGCTACAATGGCGCTTTTGGCATCGGAACTATCGAGCGAAATTGAGAAAAAAATATTCGTGGCAGATAGTGCTATCAATCCAGACGATTTTGATGGTGTAATCAAAGTGTTGACTACTAGTACCGAAGCTAAAAAAGTGGCGGGTGTTGCCATCACCAAAGACAATGTGTTGGCAGAGATCGAAAAAGTATTCAATGCAATGCCTATCGAAGTCATTACCAAAGGAATAGAAGAGGGTACGCTAAACATCTACGTGTCGTACGCAACTATGCTGAAAGCTAAAATGGCGCTTGGTGGTGTGTATGGCGAAAACGTGATGGTGAGCCCTAACTATACAGTTGATGGTGAGGTGCTTCGCTATATGGGAGTAGAGATTGTTCCTGTAAAAGGATTGGCTGATGACGAAATGGTGGCTGCCGATGCTAAGAACTTTATCCTTGGTACTGACCTAGTTAGCGACTTAGAAGAGATTCGCCTTGGGCAATTTGCTGCACCAATGGATAGCAAAATTTTCATAGACGGACGTTTGAGACTTGGTTTTGCGATTCCGTTTGAGGATGAGGTAGTTTATTACAAAGGATAATTTTCTCAATAGAATCTTGTAATTATAAAATTAACATATAAATAAAAAACAGATTATGGCAAATTGCAAATTAACACAAAATATTTCTAAAAAATTCTGCGAATACGATCTAGCTGGCATCGCCGAAGTGTATCTAATCAACCACGAGAGAGGTTTGGGAACGATTGATCCAGCAACTGGCGAGTTGAAAACTATCGACGAATCGGCTATTGCCTACAAGGTTGATTTCTTGGATAATACGGCTTCTTTTACGGACGAATTGGCTGAGGGTGGCAATGGTGGAAAATACCGCACACATACGCTCAATTTTTCTATTGGGGCGGATGGATACAAGACTTTGAATGCTGAAAAAGATGCACTTAGCTTGGGTAAATTTATTGCTGTTGTGGTAGATAGAAATGACAATCGCTTTATGCTTGGTCGCTCTAATGGATTGAGTGCTACGTCTTTTAACTACGAGTCGGGAGCTGCCGATGCTGATGCAAAAGGCTGGACAGTGGTGATGGCTGGAACTGAGAAAGAATCGGCACCAACGGTTTCGGATGCAGTGTTTGCAAGCATCAAAAAAGCTGATAATACAGATGCTGTAGTTACGGATTAATTTCTAGATACAAAGCGTTTTAGATGCTGATTTACAAAGCGGTAATCTGTTGCGAGACGTTTACCGCTTTCTTTAATAATTTACTTAAAATATAAATATGGGATGTAAATTAACACAAAACATAAGGCACAACTGTGAATACAATCCCGGAGGAATTGCAGAAGTCTATCTCTTGGATATCAAAGACTTTGAGGGATATCGCTTCAAGGATGATGGCTTGTACGATTCGTGTCATGTGGAGGGAATTATCCGCAATGGTGATTTTGTACAACTGGATGTGGTGAACGAAAGTGGCTTTACGGAACAGCGAGAGGGGACAATTTTTAAGCAAGAGTTGCAAACTTTTGTTCGTTCGTTGCAAAGCAAAAAGACGGCTCAGCTACTTTTGGCTTCGTCAAATCGCTATCTGGTGTTGTATAAGTTGCACGATGACAGGTGGTTTACCTTTGGACAGGATGGAGGTGCGTCTGTTTCGTTCACACAGCAATCGGGACAGGTGGGCGAAGCGTCGGGATATCAACTAACTATTTCTAAATCTTCTGTTTATCCGCAATTTGAACTGGATGAGATTGCATTTAATGCAAATGTTTTTTGCTATGAAGATGAGCAGCCAATGTTTGCTGAGAATGGGTTTTATGTTGAATTAGAAAAAAATTAAGAGCCTCATAACAGTTACTTATATATTAACTTTTACTTAAAAAACAAAATGGAAATAAATAAAATAAAAGTGTCGGAACTTCCTGTCGAAACCTCTTTGGAGGGGGTGTGGCTGCATGGCTACAAGGAAAAGGGAAACTCCAAAACTTCGGTGAGAGTGCCAAGCAATGTAATTAAGGGGTCTCAACTCTTGGTGGAGGATGTAAAATATAACTTGAATGAGAGGTCTGAATTGAAGTTGGACTGGTCTGTTAAGAATGACAAACTCTATCATGTGGAGCTTTTTGGGACTAATGCATCAGGTTTTACAATTAACACAAATGGGCTGAAGGTTGATTCTACGTATAATGATACGACTCTTCTTGTAACTAATTCTACTACAGTGGATAGAGTTGTGGCAGTAGTGGGTGAAGGGATGAAAAATGCAGTTTCAAAGTTCAACTTATTGCCGAATGAGACAGCGGAAATAATCATTAAGGCTTATGGTGATTGGTGCTCGATGACTGCAATTCCGCTGGGTGGTTGGGATATGGAGGTGGTTGAGACATCTTTACCTCCTTATTTTAGAAATGCGAGTTTCAATTATTGGGGAATGGTAAGTGATTTTATAAATGTAGGTGTAGGTGACCCCTCAGAAATTGTAGTTGATTTTTATCTCTCAGATTGGTCTGATTTCGAGGATAATACTCTTTCAATGAGATATGTCGATGGTGGAATGTACGTGTTTGAAAATCAGCCATTAGTGACGCCTTTAAACACAGGTGTTTATTTTGCCGAAATCGAGGGAGCTCGTCCACATATGGATTCACTTTTTGTATTAGAAGCTAAATCTGTATCAGGAGAAATTATTACGAGTGATATTTTTGGAATTAAATGGTTATGAGAAGAAGACATCACGGTATAAGGGCTTTGTTGCCAGATCCTTATGTGAAGGGAAAGGTTGTAGAGAGAAAGTTTGTTCAAGACAATTCTGGATATAATGCAAACTTTGAAGATCCAAGAGATTGGGATAATCCAGAAAAAGATCGTGGAACTGCAATAAGAGGATTGTATGATTGTCAAGAAATAGATGAAATCTGGTTTACAACCAAATCTAGAATGACAGATTACAAATACCGATTGGCAAATGATACTTATTTAAATTGGTTAGGGGATTCTCAAGAAGAAGTTGATGAATGGAATACTCAATTTGGTAAGAATCCATCACAGAATCTTACTGTTGATGAGGTAGTACAATCTTTAGGTGGAAGAAGTTTCTTGAGAGAAGGTGTTTGGGATTGGCAAACTAAGAATGGTGGTAATCAAAATCATAAGTGGGATGTAATGTATAAAAATACGAATCCTGATATTGGATTGCATGATGCCTTAACTGCTCCACCAATTGAAGAGTTGAAAGATGAGCAGCGAGGGATGAACCATGACCCTAATCATTTACTTCGTTTAGATTCTAATGTTAGTGGTATTGTTGAGTTGCAGAAACCAGGTGTTATTGAGAATGTAATAATGACATACGCTACAAAAGGTCAATTTGATTTTTTAGTTACTTATATAGATAATACATCTGATCGTATAACAGTTAATGCCGAAATAGGTAGACATAAGTATCCAGTAAATATTACTTATACTAAACCAATTAAAAAACTTTTTTTAGCCATTAATACAGGAACTATTAAGATCGATAAATCTAAAGCTCAAGAAGGAATCGGTAAGGTGTTTGTTAAAGAAGCTTGGGTCGATCCTGTTTGGGTTGATTGGAGTTTTGGACTGGGTATTGAGGTTAGAAATCATCAAGAGTGGTTACCTGAACCTCCTGGTAGTTGGAAAGTGATTGATTTACCCGAAGTTCATCAGTTGATGGGACAAGCACCTAGAGAGTCATCAGAACCATTTCAGAACATAATGGATTTCATAGGGGGAAATGCTAAAAATGATCCTAAAATTCCATTTAATTTACCTCACGATAATTTTAAAAATACTTCAGGTTTTAGCTTATATTCAACAGGAGCCAAAGGAGGAGGTGCATCAGACAAAGTTCATAGTTTCGGACAGTTCTCTGTGCTCCATGTTGGTGAATGGTATGATTGGATTTCAGTTCCTAATCTTCATAAACGATTATCATTTATACCTGGATCATTCGATAATAGGTCAAGATATATAAGATTAGATGGTGGAATTAAAGACGGCGTAGTTCAATCTGCTCAAGTTAGATATTGCAAACATAAAACACCAGAGGAATTGGGCTATAAGCTTTATGTTGATGATGCTAATGACAATGTTTTAATGTTAAAATACCCCTTGTCTGCAAGCAATGCAGAATTAGTGAAGGATCTTAAAGAACTTGAAATAGGTCTCGAACGTGGTATTACACTTCGTTATACCAATCGGAAACACATGAAAGTGCTTCGAAAATGGTCCGAAATTAAGGCAGAAGCCGAAGAGATTAACTCTCAAATCCTTGTAAGGTAATAGGCGAGCCAATTTCTTCTAATGAGTATGAGAGTGTTTTTGGAGCACTCTCATACTTTCTCAAACTCAACACTATTTTGACCAAACACCAAAACAAAATGACAGAACTACTATCGACCCACCTCGAAACCCTCATTGCCTTTGTCACAGGGGGAGGATTGCTCACGATTTTAACAATCAGAGCAACCAAAAAAAAGGCAGAAGCGCACGCCATGCGAGCTGTGCAAGAGGTCTATCAAGAGACCATCAAAGACTTGCGTCAGGACAAGGAACAGATGAAACAAGAGAATCAGGAATTCAGAGAAAAGATAGCAGAACTTCGGCAAAAAGTGAATCAGATTTCACTCGATTTGGCTGCCATTCACAAGTATAAATGCACTGTCCTTAACTGCAAACTTCGTCAATCAGAATAAGAAAAAATTAACACATAGAATATGAGAACAATAGACAAAATAATAATACATTGCGCCGCCACTCCCGAGGGTAAGAGCTTTACAGTCAAGGATATTAATCGCTGGCACAAGGAGCGAGGTTTTGCCATGATTGGCTATCACTTTGTAATCTATCTCGATGGATCGGTGCACGAGGGCAGACCCCTTGCTATGCAAGGCGCACACACGCTTGGACAGAATACAACGTCCATCGGTATCTGCTATATTGGCGGCGTAGAAAAAGATGGGAAAACGCCCAAAGACACTCGCACTCCAGCTCAAAAAGAAGCCCTCACCACACTCGTTGAGCGTCTCCAATTGGCTTATCCAGAGGCAACGGTGCATGGACACAATGAGTTTGCAAATAAGGCTTGTCCAAGTTTCGATGTTCAAAAAGAATTTGTAGTATGAGGTTTATTATCAGCGTTTTGACTCTCACTGGCTTTCTCTTTTTGAGTTGCAAGACTAAGACAATCTATGTGCCAGTAGAAACTCAAGAAAAACAAAAAGAGTATGTTGACCGATGGCAACGAGATTCCATCTATCTGCATGATTCCATTTTTGTGGAGAAAAAAGGCGACACCATTTGGCTCCAAAAGTATAAAACTATCTACAAGGAACGCCTCGTCAGAGATTCTATCTTTATTACCGATTCCATTCACCTCCAAGTGCCTTATCCCGTAGTGGAGGTCAAGGAAATCAATCGTTTGCGTACTTGGCAAATCATTCTTATGTGTTTGGGCGGAGTGCTTATTGGTTATGTAGGTTTTAGATTGATGAGGTGGTAGTGTTAATATGTGAGAAAATAAATTAAAAAGAGAATAGTTTTATTCTCTTTTTAATTTACCTTTGCTTCCCAAAAGCGTTAAAAGCCTAATGGCATGCGCACTTATACGAAACTTATATAATTTACACTAAATCAAGAAAAAAATGTTTAGATCAATCAAAACACTTCTTTGGGCTGCACTTGTGGCTAGTATTTCATTTGGCTTTGCTTCATGTAGTAGCGATGATGATGGGGAAAAACCAGTAGTGGTAGAAACACATCGCATTCCTACAAAAATTACAGAAAAATATTTAGCATCAACATCTACAGGCGAGTTAGAAAGAGAATATGTTTATACGATCTCTTATGATGCCAGTAATAGAATTACATCTGTAGGGGTTGCATCAGAATCTTATTCTGAAAATCAAGATATTGTGTACAATGCTGACGGTATAATTACAAAGATCGGAAGATATACTTATGAGCATGATACCAAGGAAGGAAGAATAATAGAATATTATAAACAAGGTAGCGAATCAGATGTTATTTTTGTAGATAAAGAAGGTTATCCGAGATCATATACTAGAGACCATGAAAACGAAATTGTGAAGATAAAGACAACTGTAAGTTTGGGCTATGATGTCAATAGAAATCTAATAAAAGAAGATTTAAAGGAGGTTTCAGAATATGAAAGAGAGACCATTGTCTCTAACACTACATTTGTAGCAGGATATAGTAACTATTATAATCCTTTTGTCTCGATAAATGTACCAGCTTGGGTGTATCAATCTGGACTTGACCTATCAGATCTTGCTGATAAATTCTTGGTAGGTAAGCTAATGCTTGCAGAGGGCATTTCAAAAGAGGTTGAGATAACAACATCTGAAGGAAAGGAAGAAGAAAAATCTGAGGAGACTTATACTGCAAAATATACAATTACAAAATCTGAAGATAATTATCCAACAGAGTTAACAGTAACAAGTGTAGAAGTAGAAGACGATATTGAACGAAAAGCTACCTACATCATCGAATACAAAGATGCCAACTAATCTATATTCGAGATTATAAATAGAGAAAGGAGAGCAGTCATGTTCTCCTTTTTTTATCTCACATACTTGTTCACCATATCCTCAAATACGTTATTGTTCACCAGAGCTGGCAAATCTTGATGTGCAATAATTATTCTTTTAAAAGATTCTTTTTCAACGCTGTATGTTGAAGGCGATGTCTTAGCAAGTCGGTCGAGGATGAGGTCGCAATAATGAAAAGCAATCGTCAAAGTTGGCTCCACCTCTATCGTTCTGAAGTAGGCACTGAGGGCTTCCTCGTACCTGTCACTATTTAGGAGAGCCGCTGCCAGATTGCTTTGCGCCGACGGATAATGAGGTTTGAGCGTAACTGCCATGCGAAACTTATCTACGGCCTCCTCAAATCTTTCTTGCGTAAATAGTGCCGTTGCCCAACCATTATATGCCTCTGCATTAGCCACATCCATTTGTGTTACTTTCTCAAATAGGAGCATTGCCTCGTCCAATCTGCCTGCATTGTATAGCGTATTTGCCTTGTTGAAAGTAGTTGCAATTTCGCTCGGATTGATTTCCAAACTGCGTTCCTGAAGCTCTAGAGCCTCATCGTGTTTGCCCTCTTGGTTCATTTTATTTGCCCAATTGTTATATGCTATTGCCAAGTTTGGATTGTCTTTGCTTGTCTTATGATACAGCTCCACAGCCTCTTCGTAGCGTTCTTGAGCCAATAAAGCATTCGCCCAATTGTTGTAGGCCTCCGTCAAAGTAGGGTCGGTTTCGGTAGCCTTGCGATATTTTTCTATAGCATCGTCCGTCCGTCCCATATTGTCGAGCGATGAGCCCCAATTGTAGTAGGCTGTAGCCATATTTTTGACGGCTGCCGAAAGCTTCGGATTTATTGTTATCGCTTTCTTGTATAGTGGGATAGCCTCTTCAAATCTCCCCTGTTGGCTAAGTAGCGTTCCCCAATTGTAGTAGGCTTGCACTAGGCGAGGATTTATTTCCGTAGCCAATCTGTACTGTACCGCAGCTCCCGTCTTGTCACCTTGTTTATGTAAGGCACTTGCCCAATAGAAATGAATGGCTGCATTGTTAGGACTCATGCGGAGTGCCTCTTCATATTGCTCGTTTTTGATGAGTAGAGTGAGCAGATTTTTTAGAGCCGTTTTATTTCCTTTATCCAATCTAATTGCTGTGCGAAATTTATCTACAGCTTCATCACTTCTCTTTAGTTTGATCAAAGCCTGTGCCCACAACGCATACATATCTGAAGTGGCAGCATTCATGCTTTCCACTTTCTTGAAAATTGGCAGCGCTTCCTGATAGCGTTCAAGCTCGCACAGTGTTATTGCCCAATTATAATAGGGCTCCGTCATGTGAGGATTTGACTTGATTGAACTTTTGTACAACTCTATATCTTGCAGGAGCTTAGAGCTTTGTTTGGCTCCTAATTTCTGAGATGGCTGTTGCGCAAATATGTGCTGTGCTGCAAATAGTGAACCTAGTGCTATGATTAATAACGTTTTGTGCATCCTCAGATTCTGAGCTTAATTTGTACTTAAATGATTGTAAGATTGTAAACGCATAAAGATATAAAAAAGTTTCTATCTTTTCTATTAATGTGTGTTTTGTTATTATTCTATAAATTTTGTTTCGGAATTTGCAACTTTGTGTTTTGAAGTGCTATTTTGTGTAGCGATAATTTTCTCACGATAAGTAGCTAGAAAGTTATCACTTTCAGATTTTTTGTTAAAATTTACAGTATGAATAATTCTTAAGCTTTTTTACTCAAATGTTAATATTTAGCTGCTGCGTCTCAATGTGATAGCCACTGATAGGCTCTATCCCTTTCTAGATGCAAGGTTGAGAGAATGTGGAGAAATAAATTTTATCTAGTTCAAAATTGTGAAAGTGTAGATTATTTTCGCTAATATTACATTACAAGATTTCTTTCATCATTATTAATTTGCACTAATAATCTACAACCTAAGTAGGTCTTTCGCTAATTATCAGTACTTTGAAGTGTTAAAAATAAAGACTTGCTGGATTTAAAAAACAACTATGAATAATCAGACTTGGAATGAGAAAATTATCGAGCATATAAAAGCGAACCTGAAAAAAGGAGAAAGCCTTTCGACAGTGCTCACCGACATTCTTCAGCTAGGCAGAGAAAGTGTCTATCGTCGCATCAGAGGAGATGTGCCTTTTACATTTGAAGAAGTGATAAAATTATCCGAAGCGCTTAAGTTTTCGATCGATGGACTTGTTGATCAAAGCAAGCCCAATAAATCAGTTTTCGAGATCAATATGCTAAGTGCTCGTGCTCAGCTCGACGACTATTCGGCACTGCTTTCGAGCTATGTGAAACTCTTTGCGGAGATGGCTAAAACACCCACTTCTGTGGCTCGT
>JASLEN010000191.1 GCA_030151105.1 Dysgonomonas sp. | reverse complement strand
CCCAAGCGGACAGATCGAAAATAGATTTGCCAATAGGTATGCAGGAATGCAACCAACAGCACGAAGAGAAGCGCCACAGAGCAGACCTATATCAACTCCAACACCTAGCGCAACAGCTCGCCCAAGCGTTGGTTCGCAGTTTGTGAATGCTCGCAATGCAAAACCCAAATCTGATGCAGGAGTTAATGTCGGAGGGCTGCAAGTAGGAAGCACAATACAGCATGAGCGCTTTGGAATTGGCAAGGTGACTGCTTTGGCTGGTGATGCAGATAGCAGAAAAGCCACAGTAGAGTTCGAAAACTCGGGAACTAAACAACTATTACTCAAGTTTGCTCGTTTTCAAATTGTTGAGTAGTCATCTGTTGTTTTTAAGAAAAACAAGAACTTTATGGTATTTTGTTTGTTTCTTTTAACATAAATAGGTGCAACAACATGACTAGCAACACGTCTTTATTGTAGATGAAGGTCTTATTTGAAAGAAATATATTGTATCTTTGTTTATAGTAAAATGTTACAAATAGACTTTTAAAATAATCCTTTTTAAACCTTTTGAAGAAAAGAGAGTCTTAATGGTAAATCAAAAACCAAAACATTTTGAATGGTTGGAGAATATAATTAACTAAAGATAGGAGAGCAGACTTATGAAATTGAAAAAGCAAATAGCACTAATTCTAATATCAGTGTTGCCCCTAGTAGCTTTTGGGCAGGATAATTGGGATGATATCTATGCCTCTTCTAAACCAAAAAAAGAAGAGAAGAAACAAGTAAAGAAAGTGGAGGTTCAGAAACCGAATTCGACTAACACTACACAAGTGCTTGTTGTGCGAGATAATGGAGAAGTGTACCTAGAAACCACAGGAGATACACAAGTGAAATATGATGGTGGAGGAAATACTACTATCATGGATGTGGATGCATACAATCGTCGTAGCGACGTGCAAGAAGGACAAGTGATTGCACAATATAGTGACGAAGATGAAGCAGCATACGAAGACTATCAATATACAGATAGAATTGTAAAATATCATAATCCCGCAAATAGTGTAACAGTCTCTAGCGACAATGCACTAAATGTGTATGTTGTAAATGATACTTATAACGATTACTATCGCAATAGAGGATGGAGTTTTAATATCGGATTTGGATATTCACCTTGGTACGATCCTTGGTATTCCCCATCATATTACTATGGATGGTATGATCCTTGGTATTATAGACCTTACTACTATAGCTCATGGTACGGTCCATCTTGGGGATGGGGTGGAGGCTATTGGGGTCACTCTCATTGGTACGGACATTCACATTGGCATGGAGGTTATTACGGAGGATACTATGGTGGTGGATATTATTCTAGACCATCTGCATATAGCTATTCTGGAAGATCATCAGGTAGATATTCAAGTGGAGGAAGATCAAGCTATTATAGCTCTGGAGGCAGAAGTAGCAGCTACAGATCAAGCTCTTACTCAGGTAGAGGTTCTTCAGGAAGAGAATCTTCGTATGGAGGAAGAGGTTCATCAACTCGCCCTAGCAGCGGCAGAGGGGATGCAATATCTACACGTCCATCAACTAGGCCAAGCACAGGAGGATCAGTATCTACTCGTCCGTCAACTAGACCAAGTACAGGAGGATCGGTAACAACTCGTCCGTCAACTAGACCTAGCACAGGTGGGTCGATATCAACACGTCCAACTACTCGTCCTAGCACAGGAAATAGTAGTTCAAGTTCATCTCGCCCTACATATACTAGACCCTCTACAACAAACTCTTCGTCAGAAAGCCGAAGCAGTAACTATAGCAGACCGAGCAATACTTCTTCTTCTAGAAGTAGCAGCTACTCATCAGGTAGTTCATCTCGAAGTAGCGGTGGAGGATCATATAGTTCTGGCAGATCATCATCTGGTAGCTCGTCTCGTTCAAGTGGCGGCGGAGGTGGAGGGAGAAGTTCTGGTAGAAGATAAAACTGGAGCATGAGCCAAATGTAAAAACAGATAAAGAAGATAAAGCTGTTTCAAATATCTAATATATCTGAAACAGCTTTGTTTTTTAGAAACTAAATTGAATACACTTACTTTTAAGTTTTTTATAACAATTAAGAGTTTAAAAATTGAAAATTATATGAAAAGAAAATTATTAATCGCAGCAGCACTTTTGCTTTCATGGTCAGCCGTGAGTGCACAAGGTGTAATGGAAGCTAGCAAATTTTCTCAAACCGATTTACGTGGTACTGCTAGATCCATGTCAATGGGAGGAGCCTTCGGAGCTTTGGGTGGAGATATATCTGCTATCGCAATCAATCCCGCTGGAATAGGAGTTTATAAGAGTTCAGAAATAGTAACTACGCTAGATTTTCAGAATGCCGAAAATAAGTCAATCAGTAGTATTCAAGAGATGAAAGAAAACAAATTCAAAGTAGCATTCAATAACTTTGCTTTTGTTGGTACTTTTCCTCTATATAATGATGTAGCACCACTTATCAACTTTGGATTTTCTTATAATAAGGTGAAAAACTTTAATAAAAAGTATTCAATGAAGGGCACTGCTGATGGCTGGTCTCTTGCAGACTATATGACAGATAGAGCAAATGGAATGGGCTATAAAGCTGGGGATTTAGGCTTAGGCGGAACAGATGCAGATGACAGGTGGCGAAATACGGATTGGCTATCCCTATTAGGATATAATGGTTTCCTAATGAGTGGTGATACTAATGGTAAACTAAGCTCAAATACAGCTGGTCTTGGTGTCGATAATGGATTGTTTGTAGAAGAAAAAGGTTCTGTAAACAAATACGATTTCAATGTAGGAACTACCTTTGAAGATATGTTGAGTGTAGGTCTTACCATTTCGGTTACGGATATAGATTATAAGATGTATTCGATGAACTATGAAGATTTTTACAACAAGAATGACAAACATGTTGGAGGATATGATTTAATTAATGAATTGAAAACAGAAGGTACTGGTTGGGAACTAGGATTAGGCGTTATCTTCAAGCCTATCCAAGAACTACGTATTGGGGTTGCCTATCATTCTCCGACATGGTATCAGATTACAGATCATTACTATGCAGATTTGCATCATGATTTAACCGAATTGGCTAAAGGCAATCCTAATATGGATGGCTATAGTCAAGGTGTAGTTGAAAGTATGAATAGGCAATGGAGCAGAACAGAATATGAATACCGTACTCCAGACAAATGGACATTCAGTATGGCAGGTGTGCTAGGAAAAAATGCAATTATAAGTGTAGATTATGAGCTAGTTGATTATTCAAAATCTAATTATAAAGATAGAGATGGAAGAGAAACTCAGGAATATGGAGTTTTGAATAAGAATATCAAAGACTACTATAGATTAACTTCAACTTTGAGGGTAGGAGGTGAGTACCGTTTCACTTCTCAGTTTTCGGGAAGATTAGGATACTCTTGGCAACAAAGTCCGTATAGTGATGAGTATAAAAAAGCAATTGATCCTAGTATTGGAGGTACTATTTTAGACACTCCAGGTGCAATTCCTCACTATGTTGTTGGTAAAGACACTCACTACATTACTTGGGGATTAGGATATAGATTCACTCGCAACTTCTATACCGATCTAGCATTTGTGTACAGAACTCAAGAAGGAGATTTATACACTCACGCTAAATCTGAAAAAACTAAACTGAAAGAAAATAGCTTTCAAGGAGCATTGACTCTAGGATTCCGATTCTAATGAGTTAAGTATATAAAATTAAAAGCGCTAGAAGTATTTCTAGCGCTTTTTGTTTTATCTCACCTTTCTAATATCTATTATATCTGAGGTAGGTATTCTTCAGAAGTCAATATACGATGTTCAATATCTTTAGCTGTTCCTGCAAAAGGTCCCATCCCTTCTATTTTGATTGTAGCCATTGCCGCTCCAAACTTCCCTGATTCTTCATAACTAGCTCCTTGTGCTCTCTTGTATAGATATCCAGCCATATATGTATCACCACATCCTGTAGCATCCAAAACTTCGCTAGGTTTATAGGCAGGTACTGGATAAAAGTTTTGACCATCATAGATTATTGATCCCATGCTGCCAAGTGTAATTACAACTTCTTTCACGCCCCATTCATAGAGTTTGTGAGCTGCTTTCTTAGTATCCGATTCACCTGTCAGAACTTCCATTTCCATTTCATTCACTTTCAAGAAATGAACATGTTTAAGGAATTCAATTTTGTTTTCCCAGTCCGTAGCATGTACA
>JASLEN010000155.1 GCA_030151105.1 Dysgonomonas sp. | reverse complement strand
TCGCTGCCGGCAATTATCAACGCGAATGGGATTTGATTCTATTGGATATAATGCTTCCAGATATTGACGGAATAGAACTCTTGCAATATACTCGCTACAAGAAGATTAGTACACCTATTCTAGTCATTAGTGCTTTAGGAGAACCTGATGATAAGGTGAAGGCTTTAGACTTGGGTGCAGATGATTACTTGGCAAAACCTTTTCATTTCAAAGAATTAGTTGCTCGTATCAAGGCATTGACTCGAAGGACTAAAGCGTCTTATGATGAAGAACCTAATATACTCAAAGTGGATGATCTGAAAATGCATCTCGATAGTCACAAAGTGGAGCGAGATGGTGAGTTCATTCAACTAACTTTGCAAGAGTTTAAGTTGTTGAGATTACTTCTCGAAAATGTGGATAGAGTTTGCAATCGCACACAAATATTGGAGCGAATTTGGGGAATAGACTACGATACCAATACCAATATTGTGGATGTGTATATCTCATATCTTCGAAACAAAATAGATATTAAAGGAAAGCGAAAACTGGTAGAAACCGTTAAGGGCTTAGGGTATATAATTCGTAATGATAATTGAAGCGTTTGAATGAAAGTAGGTAATCGTTTGGCACTATATTGCTCCATTGTTTTTGGAGTTGTGTTTGCGGTGAGTTCTTTACTCATCTACTTTCTTTATTACGCTAATGTAGAGCGGAATATCTACAAGGGGTTGGAGAAAAATGCTTACATCTCTGCATTTTTCTATCTGGAAGAAGATGAGCTAGATGCTAAAGAATTTGCAAAGGTCAGAGAACAATTCAAAGAACTAGTGCCAGCTACCTCATATCAGATATATAATACCAACAACTATATTAGCTATGGTACAGAGGAGTTACCTATTCCTCATACCATTCTAGATGAGATAAAAGTAAGAGAGAGCAAAGCCTTTGAAGTAGAAGACTATTTGTGCTTTGGACTTTTTTATGAAGACAATCAAGGAGATTTTGTAGTCGTGACCAAAGAGTCTAAGGCAGTCCTTGCCGAACAAATGGCTCCCTTGGGAAATACGCTGCTTGTAGCCTTCGTTGTGGGATTGTTGGCAATCGTTTTTTTGAGTCGATGGATTGCAAAACTGGCCTATCGTCCGTTCAGCAATATCATCAAGCAAGTGAATAATATATCTGCCAATAAGTTGGATGTACAGATAGAAAGTCCAAACACCAAGGATGAATTGCAAGACCTGATAGAAACATTCAACGAATTATTAGCTGAAATTTCAGAAACATTTGTCATCCAAAAGAATTTTGTCAATTATGTTTCACATGAGTTTAAAACTCCTTTAGCCTCACTCCTTGGCAACTTGGAAGTCTTTTCGATAAAAGATAGAACTCCCGAAGAGTACAAAGAGCTTTCGGCACGACTGATTGCGGATATTCATCAACTCGAAGATATACTAGAAACTCTAATGGTGGTATCTGACCTACGTAGCGAGAGTGCGATGGAAAATAGAACACGTATAGATGAAATAATCTGGGATGTGGTGGGCAAAGTGACTAAAAAATATGTGGATGCCCGTGTGGATGTTGATATCAATATTTCCGCCGAAGATGAGGATGTAATGTATGTGAATATCGACAGAACTCAGCTCTTTATGTCACTTGTTAATATGATTGAGAATTCGATCAAATACTCTAAGGATAGAACTGCTCATATCAGCATTTATAAGGAAGGAGAGAAATTACAGATGGCTATTGTAGATAGAGGCATTGGTATTCCACAATCTCAACTCAATGATATAAGTAAACCATTCTATCGTGCTAATAATGTGCAATCTGTCCAAGGCTTGGGCATTGGATTGTCAATTGCACTGCGTATTCTAGAGAAGAATGGAATTGATTATACAATTGAATCAGAAGAGGGTAAGGGTACAAGTATTGTTTTGAGTCTGACTTAAACTTTACAGTTCTACTTTGAAAGTAGTGCCTTTTCGTACCGTCGAGTCTATTATTATTTTTCCTTTGTGAATGCTTACAACACGCTTAACAAGTACCATCCCAATTCCATTTCCTTGGGTGAAAGTCTTATTCTGTCCTCTGAAAAATGGAGTGTAGATAAATTCTAATTCATCTTTGGGAATGCCAATGCCATTGTCAGCAAACTCTAAGTTGATTTTTTCGTCGGAGAAAGAAATACGAACATGAGATGTTTTGTTCTCGGAGTATTTACAATTATTTTCAATTAAGTTTACGAAAGCAGTACGCAAGAGATATTCATTTCCATTGATTGTGATATCAGAGTCGTCCTCTATTTCTTGATTGAAAAGCAGCTCAATCGTATAATCAGGATTTCCCTTCAAAACCAATTCACGAGCATCTAAGAGTATCTCGTCTATCCTTACAATGCTTAAAGATATTTTTCGCTCATCGTAACTAGCCTTTGCCAAGTCAAGCAGGTCATTGAGTAGAGAAATTAGACGATTGGTATCTTGACGAGAGTTTTGTAATGTCTTGATGTATTCTTCCTTCGTTCTTTCTTTCAACAATGCCAAGTCTATTTCGGCAAGAAGTGTAGCCATTGGTGTTCTCAATTCGTGAGAAACATTGCTCACAAACATTTTTTGTGCCTCAAATGAGCTCTCAATGATATCTAGCGCCTGATTGAAAGAGGCTGCAAGTTCTCCAAATTCATCATTTTCATTATACTTGAGTAGTCGCAAATGTAGATTGTTTGCCGTAATATCTTTCATCTTGTTCGAAATTTCAGACACAGGGCGCAAGGCTCTTTTAGCTAGAAAGTATCCAATGATGAAAGAAAGGATAATGGATATAATGCTTGTAATAAGCAGATTTAAGGCAAGACTGGTAATCTTGGCATAGCCATATCCATCGTAGGCGGCAGCAGTCACAATATAGTTGATTCCTCTATGGTTGAAAATGAATCCTATGGCTTGATAGTCATCTTCATAGAATCGTAGGGATTCCTTCGCATTCGATATTTTATCCAACAGGGTAGGAGTCTCCTTTACAATATCTATATCCTTAGCATCATGATAGAGTAGTTCATGATTCTGATCGTATATGGCAACCTCTACCTCATTGATATAGATGATGTTATTCTTATATATAGAGTGCATGACTTCTGGTGTAGCCTTTGCCTCAAAGAAAAGATTTGCCTTAGAGATTCCCTCTTTTTTGAGATCGGCAAAAAACTCATTTTCTCTATCATTTGCTGATACCAAATAGATCACAAGAGCAAATGCAAGCATCAATACAGCAGTTACGGCAGCATAACGAAGTGCTATTTTAGAACGTATTTTCATTCTTCATTTTTTAGGATAAAACCTATTCCTGGACGAGTGTGGATTAGTTTGGTGTCGAAGTTTTTATCTATTTTTGTTCTCAAGTAGTTGATATATACATCTATAAAGTTAGTTCCTGTGTTGAAATGCGTATCCCAGACCTCCTCTGCAATTTCTGTTCTTGTGAGCACACGTTCGGCATTCTCCATCATGTATTTTAGAAGGTTAAACTCTTTAGGAGTCAACTTCATTTCTTTTCCTCCTCTGGTAACTATCTTAGAATTGATATCCAACCTTATATCTGCATATGTCAGTTCTTCTACAATAGGAGATTCCTCAATTGTAGCCTTTCTTTTTAGCAGTACAGACACCCGTGCATTCAATTCTCTTAGATCAAATGGTTTCACCATATAGTCGTCTGCACCAGCATCAAATCCATCAAGCTTGTCATCCGTCGTACCTAGTGCAGTTAGCATGATTATAGGTACTTGTGGTTGTCTCAAACGAATTTCTTTGCAGAGTTCAAAGCCATTCATGTGTGGCAGGATAACATCTGTGATGATGAGGTCGTAGCTATGTGTATTGACCAAGCGACGTCCCACTTCACCATCATAGGCTAGAGTAACAATATAGCCAAACTCCTCCAGTCCTTGTTGGAGAAGTTCGGCTATACGCTGTTCATCTTCTATTACTAGTATTTTTTTCATAGTCTGTGGATTTAGCTCAAATGTAAGATTTTAAAAATCTATATCCCACATACCACACGTTTTTTGAACCTCTACTAGTGCCGAAGCATTTTCTTTCAATGTTTCCAAATATTGTTCTTGTATCTCGTTATAAGTACGTTGAGCAATCAAAACTTCTAGAATATCAGTTTCTCCTCTTTTGTATTTGTAAACGATACCATCCAATAGTTTTTGAGAATCTTCAAGAAGTCCTTTCTCAAATTCTTTAACTTGACGTTGCGATGCTTCGTAGTTGTAGAAGGCTTGTGCAACTTCTTTCTGTACCTCTAGCTGAGAGTTCTTGTGTTCTACATCTCGTTGCTGAATAGTATATTCCGCAGCTCTGATTTCTCCTTTGTTCGTGTTTGAAAATTTTAGAGGAATGGTAAAACCTGC
>JASLEN010000035.1 GCA_030151105.1 Dysgonomonas sp. | reverse complement strand
TGATGCAAAAATCCGTTTATCAGGAGGATCGATTGGGAACCAAAATGTTACAGCAAATGCTTTCCGCCCAATGATGACCATCAGCAATGCAGACTGGATAACTAACGGAACCCTAACATCATCAGTCAATGCACCTACTCTATATGACACATCATTATCATGGGAAAAAATTACGACTTATGATATTGGTATCGACTTGAAGTTCAACAACAATATGTTTGGATTGACTTTTGACTGGTATCAAAGAGAAAACAAAGATATGCTTTCGAGAGGAAAAACTCTACCTCAAGCAACTGGAGCTGTAGCACCTTGGGTGAATGCTGGTAATATGAGAACAAGAGGATGGGAGCTTGGGGTTGATTTCAACTATCCCATCAACAAAAATATCATGGTATATGCTAAAGCAACAGTATCTGATTATCAATCGGAAATTACGAAATGGGATAATCCTAACAAACAGCTAGGACAACTCTATGAAGGGATGAAAGTAGGCGAAATCTGGGGATTTGAAACAGATCGTCTATTCCAAAAAGATGACTTTGAAGCTGATGGAAAAACTCTTAAGCCTGGCATAGCTACTCAAACAGGATTGCAAAAAGATGGCTTTGTATTTGGTCCTGGTGATGTGAAATACAAAGATCTAAATGGTGATGGCGAAATTAATTGGGGTAAACGTACTGCAGATGATTCAGGCGATTTGAAAGTGATTGGAAATACAACCCCACGCTATCAATATAGCTTTAGACTAGGAGCAGAAGCATACGGTTTCGACTTCGACATCTTCTTCCAAGGAGTTGGGAAACGTGACTATTGGGCAAATTCAGACCTTATCCTTCCATTATACAATAGAACAGATGCTCTTTATGGTGGAATGGATGACTATTGGACTGAAGAAAACACTGGGGCATTCTTCCCTAATCCTTTCCCTGGGCATGCAGGAGCTGCTGTAGGTGGAGGTGTACAAGGTTCTAACAACTTTGCTCAACAATCTAGATACTTGTTGAATATGTCGTATCTACGTCTAAAAAATCTAACTGTTGGTTATACACTACCAAGAGCTACAACTAGCAAGATCGGTCTAGACAAAGTTAGAGTGTACTTTAGTGGACAAAACTTGGCAGAGTTCAAGAGCAGTAGACTACCTGTTGACCCTGAAATTGATGAAACAGAAGCAGCTTGGGGACGTACATATCCTTATCCAAGAACATTATCGTTCGGACTTCAAGTTAATTTCTAACATATAATTCTAAATCATATGAAACATATTATATACAATATAAAACTAGCAATTGTCTTGATTTCGCTACCTCTGCTATCAGCATGTAACGATTTCTTAGAGAAAGAGCCAAAAAACAATTTCAATGACGAAAACTATTGGACAAGCGAATCCAATGTTAGAGCGTACTCATGGAAATTCTACGATCAATTCTTAGGCTATGGAAAGGGAGTTGGCTATTCATCCGAATTCTACTTCCAAGCTGGAGGAACAGCAGCATCCATCAACATTTCTGACGACCTAATGGCAAATGCCTTCTTACAATATGAAAAAAATCCGTCTGTATCTAATACTGACTGGAAAAATAGTTTCGAGTTTATAAGAAGAGCCAATATTATGCTAGCGAGGTTACCTAAAGTTCCAGGTATGACAAAAGCAGAAGCTGATCATTGGGAAGGGATTGCTAAATTTTTCAGAGCAATGGAATACTTCAAACTAGTACAACGCTTTGGAGACGTTCCATACTATGATTACGAAATAAATTCGGAAAATATAAACGACAATCAAAAAGTATTTCTCCCACAATTGGATAGAGATAAAGTGATGGATAAAGTATTTGAGGACTTAGATTTTGCTCAAAAGAATCTCAAAACTAGAAGCATCTTAAAAAACGAAAACTCTGCATTTGCCAACATAGAAATCAGCAAAGAAGCTGCATGGGCACTTATTGCTAGAGCAGCTCTATTCGAAGGTACATTCCAAAAGTATCACAAAGGTGAAACAACGAAAGCAAACCTTTGGTTACAAAGAGCCAAAGAAGCAGCTAATAACTTAATAGGAGCAGGATTCACACTTAGCTCAACCTTCAAAGAAACATACAATTCTGAAGATTTGAGCAAAAGCAATGACATGATTTTATACAAGCCATATCAACTTGGAATTCTAAGCAACTCAATACAAGCCTTCAATAACACATCTACTATCATCAATGGGATGACCAAATGGGCAATTGATAGCTATGTATGTAAAGATGGTCTCCCTATCTCTCAGTCTCCACTATATAAAGGAGATCGCAGTTTGGATAACATTCTGGCAGATAGAGATGGACGACTAGTTGCAGCAACAGAAACTAAAGACATCAGTTATCGAGGGATGAAACACAGAATTCCACCCCTAGCTGGTAGAGTTTCCACATCAGGATATGTATTTGCAATATACAACAACACTGCATCAGTAAATGTAACCACAACTGGACAAAACACAATTGATGCTCCAGTATTCACATATGCTGAAGCCTTATTAAACTATGCAGAAGCATGTGCTGAATTAGGAAACATCACAAATGATGATTTAAATAAATCAATAAATTTATTGCGTGCAAGAGTTGGTGTAGCACCGCTAACAGTAAGTGGAAATATTGCATCAGCTAGTGGAACAACTATCAATGATCCAGCTCGTACAAGTAGTTTAGAGAAAAACTCTGGAGAGGTTTCTTCTATCATTTGGGAGGTTAGACGTGACAGACGTGCTGAGTTTATGGGATGGACATTTATGAGATACTATGATCTTATACGTTGGAAGAAAGGTTCATATCTTGATTTTGTTAAAAATCCGCAAGTAAATAGAGGGCTGTATCTTGGCACAATTCCAGAATATCTAGATAAAGAAAGTGGAAAGATGAAGCCTGAAGATATTTCTCTTGATGCCAATGGATACCTAATTTTATATCCTAAATCAACTAATATAAGAACCTTCAATGAAGAAAGAGATTATTTGAACTCTATTCCAACAGATCAGATTTCTTTATATGAACGTGAAGGTGTAACTTTCAAACAAAATCCTAAATGGTAATAGAATAGTACCCTATTATAATTCTTAAATTTAGCATTCAGTTGTGAACTAGAAATGCTCATACTGAATGCTAAATTTTATAACAAAAACGAAATGACCCCTATCCTCATCATCACAACCATAGTTTGCTACTTCTTAGTCATGTTTGGTATATCATACTTTGCAGGCAAGGGAGCAGACAACAAGAGCTTTTTTACAGGTAGTAGAAAGTCTCCATGGTATGTAGTTGCCTTTGCAATGATAGGCTCAGCAATTTCGGGAGTCACCTTTGTCTCTGTGCCAGGAATGGTGGCCACAAACGGATTCTCCTACTTGCAGATGGTTCTAGGTTTTTGTGTTGGACAATTCATCATTGCATTCGTTCTTATACCATTATTCTATCGTAAGAATCTGACTTCAATTTATGAATACTTGGAAGAAAGATTTGGCATATCATCTTACAAAACGGGAGCATGGTTCTTTTTTGTTTCCAAGATGTTAGGTGCAGCCGTTCGCCTTTTTGTAGTGTGCTTGGTGTTACAGCTTTTAGTTTTCGCTCCTCTAGGAATACCATTTGCCATCAATGTGGCTGTCACTGTGGCTCTAGTATGGTTATACACGTTTCAAGGAGGCGTTAAAACATTAATCTGGACAGACTCACTAAAGACATTTTGCTTGGTAGTCTCCTCTGGACTTTGCATCTATTACATCGGAAATAATCTTGGACTAAATCTATCCAATACCCTAAGTACAATTTGGGAAAGCGATATGTCTAAAACTTTTTTCTTTGATGATGCCAAAGATGGAAAATTCTTTTGGAAACAATTTCTCGCAGGAGTTTTCCTTGTGATTTCTACAACAGGACTCGATCAAGACTTTATGCAAAAAGTATTGAGTTGCAAGAATCCTAAGGACTCACAGAAAAATATGATCACAAGTGGAATATTACAAATATTTGTCATTCTACTATTTCTCATGTTGGGCGTTTTGCTTTACACATTTGCCCAACAAAATGGAATTACGGAAACAAAAGATGATTTGTTTCCAGCAATAGCCACTCACGAGGCTTTTCCTATCATTGTAGGAATATTATTTATCGTGGGATTGATATCAGCAGCCTATGCTGCAGCAGGTTCTGCACTAACTGCTCTCACAACCTCATTCACAGTTGATATACTAGGGGGAAACAAAAAAGGAGCGAGCGAAGAGCAGACCACCAAAACAAGAAAAACAGTACACATTGGCATGACCATAGTGATGGGAATAGTCATCATCATCATCAATACCCTCAATAATACGTCGGTTATCAATGCCGTATATGTACTTGCAAGTTATACCTACGGACCTATTTTAGGAATGTTCGTATTTGGAATATTTACAAAAAGGAAAGTAAGAGATAAATTTGTGCCTGTAGTTGCCATTCTTTCTCCCATACTTTGCCTTATCATAGACCTGAACTCAAAAGCATGGTTCAATGGATATGAATTTAGTCACGACAGACTAATCCTCAATGCGCTGCTCACTTTCGTTGGGTTATTAGCTTTGAGCCAAAATAAAAAAGAAGAAAAAATAGAAGCATAAAATATTAAATCCAATTCAAAAAAACGACATGAAAAAACTTATAAATTGTTTTATTCCATTTTCGAGTGTTGAGCAAGTAAAAGACACTGTGGATGCCCTGAAACAAGCAGAACTAGTAAACAAAATCTATCTACTCAACGATTCGGACAGTAAAGAAACTGTGGCTGGATGCGAAATGATTAAAATAGACTCTTTGCAATCTACAGCTACGGTCAAACAAATAGCAAAAGTATCGGATGCACCTTTCTCTCTCATCTATACTAAAACAGCCACACTACGTTTAGGGATGTTTGCATTAGAGAGAATGTACCAATTGGCAATGGATTCGGATGCTGCATTGACCTATGCCGACCACTACCAAATAACTGATGGAGTGAAGAAAAACAGTCCAGTAATTGCTTATCAAAAAGGGAGCTTGAGAGACGATTTCAATTTTGGGTCAGTTCTTCTATATTGCTCACAAGCATTAGCGGAAGCAACTTCTAAGATGGATGTAGATTACAAATTTGCAGGACTTTATGATCTTCGTCTAAAAGTGTCACAGTTTGGAGAACTAGTACATATCAACGAATATCTATATACAGAAGTTGAGAACGATACTCGCAAGAGTGGGCAAAAGATTTTCGACTATGTAGATCCTAAAAATCGTGCCGTTCAGGTAGAAATGGAAGAGGCTTGTACTGCTCATCTCAAAGTTGTGGGTGGATACTTAGAGCCTAAATTCAAAAACATAGAGTTCAATGCTGGCAACTTCGAATTCGAAGCATCAGTTATCATTCCTGTTAGAGACAGAATCAAGACTGTGAAAGACGCTATTGCATCGGTATTGAGCCAAAAAACATCTTTCAAATTCAACCTAATCATTGTTGACAACTACTCTACAGATGGTACAACTGAGGCTATTGCTGAGTTTGCAAAAAAAGATGATAGAGTGATTCATGTAATTCCTGAAAACAAAGAACTAGGGATTGGCGGATGCTGGAATGCAGGTGTCCACCACGAGAAATGTGGAAAATTTGCAGTTCAACTCGATAGCGATGACATCTATTCGGGAGAAGATACACTCCAAAAAATTGTTGATGCCTTCTATGCACAAAACTGTGCAATGGTGGTAGGAACATACAAATTGACAGACTTCCAACTTAACACAATTCCTCCAGGAGTGATAGACCACAAAGAATGGACTCCTGAAAATGGACGAAACAATGCCCTACGTATCAATGGACTAGGAGCTCCACGTGCATTCTACACTCCACTATTGAGAGAAATAAAAGTACCTAACACGAGTTATGGTGAAGACTATGCGCTAGGACTATACTTCTCTCGTGAGCACCAAATTGGACGTATCTACGACGTGCTTTATCTATGCCGTAGATGGGAAGACAACTCGGATGCAGCGCTAGATATCGTGAAAATGAATGCTCACAATACGTACAAAGACAGAATCAGAACTTGGGAACTACAAGCCCGAATTGCATTCAACAAGAAAAAGTAATCTGCACCCTATAATTAAACACCCTAAGGCAGTGTGTAGATGGAATATCCAACTACATCTACACACCACCTTTCTTAAAAAGTAACAAATGAATCTGACATCAAATACAGCCAAAGAATTGCTGCAAAAGCAGCTACAAATTTGGGGACTTGCTCAAGGAAATTATAAAGATTTAGGAACTGTAAAATCAAAAGAAGTACAATTCGATGGATTTTCTATCACCGTACAATTCAATCCTGCACGCATTCAATCGTCGAATGCAAAGGTGGATGCAAAGTCGATACAAGAGCGCAAATGCTTTTTGTGTCCTGCCAATCTTCCAGAGGTGCAAGAAGGCATAAAATACGGAGAAGACTATCAATTGCTTGTCAATCCATTTCCTATATTTCCCCAGCATTTCACCATTCCTACATTTGCCCATACCGACCAATTGATATTGGACAGAATAGGCGATATACTAGATTTGGCGAAGATTTTGGATGCATATTCATTATTCTACAATGGTCCCAAATGTGGAGCATCTGCTCCAGACCATGCACATTTTCAAGCAGGTATTAAAGGATTTATGCCTATCGAAAAAGATGTGAAAACAATCACTAAAGAAATTGTTTTGGAAGAGAAAGACATGGCTTTATTCGCCTTGAGAAACTACCTCCGAAACTCTTTTTTAATAGAGGCAACAGATAGAACAAAAGCTATTTACACCTTCAAAAAGATATATTCTCTTCTCGAAATCAAAGAGGGAGAACAAGAACCTATGATGAACGTAATAGCTTGGTACGAGGCTGACAAATGGTTTTTAGTCGTATTGCCTCGTGAAGTTCATCGTCCGAAATGCTTTTTTGCAGAGGGAGAAGATAATATTCTTATCAGTCCTGCATCAGTAGATCTGGGAGGAGTTTTTATTACTCCACAAGAAAAAGACTTCAATAAAATATCTGCCAAAGATATTCAAAACATATTGGAAGAAATCTGCTTGAATGACAACAAATTCAATCGTATTATCGACCAACTAAAACAGGCATAAACATGGAACCAAAAGTAAGTGTAGGCATACTATGGAACAAAGAAATTAGCTTCGCATTAAAAGGTGATTATTCTTGTAATGGGACACCTATTGAAGGAGAACAGAAAGTTTCGCTGATAGATGGGAAGATAGATTGGAATGGAGCAAAATATACCGAATTGAGCTTTGAGCCCCAAAAAGACACCTCATCATTTGAGTTGAAAGATGTTGTAATAGGCATCAATTTCCATTGGGAACGCAAAGAGAATCAAGTGTTTCAAGGCTCGCTAAAACTGATTGTAGAAAATGGAATGATTACTGCAATCAATGTGCTAGGAGTTGAAGACTATCTGACAAGTGTTATCTCATCCGAAATGAGTGCCAATGCGTCACTAGAGTTATTGAAGGCACATGCCGTTATCTCTCGCTCATGGCTTTTGGCACAAATAGAGAAGAACAAAGCGATAGTTGCAAGTAAACAAACGTATTCTACATTTACCGAAACGGAGACCGAAACAATAAAATGGTACGACAGAGAAGACCACACTTCATACGATGTGTGCGCCGACGACCATTGCCAACGCTATCAAGGTATCACTCGTGCATCATCTAATCTCGATATTGTTAAACAGGCTATCAAAGAAACAAGAGGCGAAGTTTTGGAGTATGACAAGAAAATTTGTGATGCTCGCTTCTCTAAATGTTGTGGAGGAGTGGTAGAAGAATTCCAAAATTGCTGGGAAGACGTAAAACATCCCTACCTAATCAAACTGCGTGATGCTAAAAACTCTAAGGACTTTCCAGACTTAACAATAGAGGCAGAGTCTTTGAAATGGATAGCAGAACGACCAGATGCCTTTTGCAACACACAAGACAAAAAAATATTGAGCCAAGTGTTGAACAACTACGACCAAGAGACAACTGATTTCTATCGCTGGAAAGTAACATACTCACAAGATGAGCTATCGAAACTCGTACACGAGCGTTCTGGCATTGATTTTGGAACAATAGAAGACTTAATCCCCATAGAAAGAGGAACTTCTGGACGATTGACAAAACTAAAGATTGTAGGTTCAAAACGCACCATCACCATCGGTAAAGAGTTGGAAATCAGAAGAACACTATCCAGCTCTCATCTCTACAGTTCGGCATTCTTGGTACAAAAGGAGGAAACAAACTTCACTCTCATTGGTGCTGGTTGGGGGCATGGAGTGGGACTTTGCCAAATAGGTGCAGCCGTAATGGGAGAAGAAGGCTATCCATACAATGATATTTTGCTCCACTATTATGTGGATGCCACTATCGAAAAATTGTATTGAGAGAGCAAAAATAGAATATAGTTTTAACTAATGAGAATATGATACCAATATGAAACAAAAAGAAAAATCGCCATGGGCTTGGATACCCTCGCTTTACCTTGCTGAGGGGCTACCGTATGTGGCAGTTATGACCATCTCTGTCATCATGTATAAGAGAATGGGCGTATCCAATACCGACATTGCACTCTACACCAGTTGGCTTTATTTGCCATGGGTTATCAAACCATTTTGGAGTCCATTTGTGGACTTACTTAAGACGAAGCGCTGGTGGATAGTAATTATGCAAATCCTTATTGGTGCTGCTTTTGGAGGTATAGCGCTCACTATTCCTGTGCCATTTTTCTTTCAAGCTACATTAGCCTTTTTCTGGTTGTTGGCATTCAGTTCGGCAACACATGATATTGCCGCCGATGGTTTTTATATGCTCGGGCTCGA
>JASLEN010000030.1 GCA_030151105.1 Dysgonomonas sp. | reverse complement strand
AACAAATATGGCACTTATGGTGTGAGAGCCAAAGACGATGAAGAGGCAAAAAAGCTTATTTCGGATTCAATATTACTTGAGAAGATTGGCTGCTTCGCTATTGTCTTGGAGAAAATTCCAGCAGAACTTGCCGAGGAGATTGCAAAGCAAGTAAGCATTCCAATTATTGGAATTGGAGCAGGAGGTAATGTTGATGGACAAGTACTTGTAATGCAAGATATGTTGGGAATTAATAAAAATTTCTCACCTAAATTCTTACGTCGATATGCTGACTTGCATTCTGTTGTAACAGAAGCTGTTCAAGGATACATCAAGGATGTAAAGGAAAATGATTTTCCTAATAAAGACGAATCTTATTAATTTCTGAGAAAACCAACAATAAATGAAAGTCTGTATAGCCGAGAAACCAAGTGTTGCCAGAGAAATAGCATCTGTATTAGGGGCTACATCCTCAAAAAACGGATATTTTGAAGGCAATGGTTATCAGGTGACATGGACTTTTGGACATTTCTGTACGCTGAAAGAGCCGCATGAATATGCACCTCAATGGAAACGTTGGTCTTTGCAATACTTGCCGATGATTCCTCCAAGATTTGGGATAAAACTTATTGAAAATGATGGTGCAAAAAGACAATTCTCTGTTATAGAGAATTTAGTATCTAAGGCTTCTGAAGTAATAAATTGTGGTGATGCTGGGCAAGAGGGAGAATTGATACAGCGTTGGGTGTTGCAGAAAGCGAGGTGTACATGTCCAGTTAAAAGACTTTGGATATCTTCACTTACAGAAGAGTCTATACGTGAAGGATTTGAGAAGCTGTACGAAGCTAACGAGTTTGACAAACTATATGAGGCAGGATTATCAAGAGCAATTGGCGATTGGCTTTTAGGGATGAATGCAACAAGACTCTATACTGTAAAGTATGGACAGAATAGGTCTGTCCTATCAATAGGTAGAGTACAAACCCCGACACTAGCCTTGATTGTAAATCGTCAGCTCGAGATAGAAAATTTTGTCTCCGAACCTTTTTGGGAATTAAAAACACTTTATCGCAATACGACTTTTTCTGTAACCAAAGGTAGATTTACAAATAAGGAAGAAGCTGAGAAAGCAAGTGAAGCTATAAAAGGAGAAGAGTTTGAAGTTACAGATGTTACTACAAAAGAAGGAGTTGAGTATCCGCAACGTCTATTTGACTTAACTGCTTTGCAAGTAGAATGCAACAGAAAATTTGCTTTTTCGGCAGAGGAGACCTTAAAGACGATTCAGTCCCTTTATGAAAAGAAATTAACAACATATCCCCGTGTAGATACATCTTTCTTAAGTGATGATCTTTATCCCAAAATACCTGCCATAATGAGAGGCCTAGCTGGATACGAAGACCTAACAGCTTCTATTTTAGCGAAAAAAATAAAAAAAGAGAAACGAGTATTTGATAACAAAAAAGTAACTGATCACCATGCTATTATCCCCACTGGTGTAAGAGCAAATAATATCTCAGCTGACGAGCGGAAGGTCTATGACCTAATAACTCGACGTTTTATTGCGGCTTTTTATCCCAATTGTAAAATATCTACCACTACAGTTTTGGGAGAGGTTAGTAAAATTGAATTTAAGGTAACAGGAAAACAAATTCTTGATCCAGGATGGCGAGTAGTCTTTGATAGAGACTTAGCGAATCAAGATGACGAAGAAGTAGAGAAAGATGAGGAAGGCATTTTGCCAGATTTCGAAGTAGGAGAGAGAGGACCTCATGAACCAGCCCTTCTTGAAAAGCAAACTCAGCCCCCACGTCCATATTCAGAGGCAACATTGCTACGTGCTATGGAAACTGCTGGTAGATTAGTGGAAGATGAAGATTTGCGTGATGCACTAAAAGAGAATGGAATAGGACGTCCATCTACTCGAGCTGCTATTATAGAAACTCTATTTAAGAGAAATTATATTCGGAAGGAACGCAAAAATTTACATGCGACACAGACAGGAGTAGAACTTATTTGTACTATTCAAGAAGAACTGCTAAAATCAGCTGAACTCACTGGGATTTGGGAGAATAAACTGCGACAAATAGAAAGGGGCGAATACGATCCTCGTCAGTTTATCGAAGAGTTAAAGGAGATGTTAGTAGAAATTGTGACTAATGTCAAGCAAGATCAAGCAGCTAAGATTACAATAGAAGAAGCAGCTAAAGAAGAAATTAAGGAAAAGAAAACAAAGTCTAAATCAGCTAAGACTAAAAAAGAGCCTAAAACAAAAGTCGTTAAAGAAACAAAACCAAAAGCTGAAAAGGCTCCCGCTAAATTGATCTGCCCTATTTGCAGCAAAGGAACTATTATGAAAGGTAAATCCGCCTATGGATGTTCTCAATGGAATGCGGGGTGTAGATTTATACTCAAGTTCGAGGATGTAGGCGAATCTTTATCTGACGAGGAATTACAAGTAATATTAGATCAACATAAAAAATAAAAAATCCTATTCTAAATATATTTCCTCTTTATTATTTATTTCATTCAATTTGTTTGACAGCTTTTTGAGAAACTCTTTTTCACTTTCTTTTTCTAAGAATTGGGATTTAGTTTCTTCTTTCTTTGCATTAGGATTGTGTTGCTCTCGTGGGCGAGACAACGGTTTGGAATAAACTAATGGGCTCACCGTATAAATCAAGACATCTTCAGAGTTTGAGGAAAATCCACTCCCATCAGTAGCCAAGATCTTACATTTGAGTTGTACCTTGATTGAGTCTTTTCCATTCTTAGGAACTGGGTAGCGATAGGTATATAAATATCTATAGTCTGTACGAGTATCGTATATTATAGTATCCAATAATGCATTTTCATTTCGAGGTAATTGTATCAACTCTTCATGAATATTTGATTGACGAATAGACTTTCTTTCATTTTCTACAATTCTTTGATAATCAAGGACAGGAAGAGCCATAAGAGCAGAATCTCTTTTTACTAATAATTCTAACATAGAATCTGTTATATCCTGTAAAGACCTATTAGACTGAAAAATATCTCGATATCTTTTAGGAACCTTTTTTAAAGAAATATTCTCATTGACAAAATAGCGTGGCATTTTAGCATTATGGATTTCATATTCGCTCATATATTTAGCATACAATCCAGTAGTATCCATTCCTGCTTTTAGATATCGTCTTGATTGATTGTGTATCCGAAGAAGATATTGCTCTCGCAATTGATTGCTATAGGTTTCTTGTTCTTTGAACGAATAGATTTGAATACTTCCGTCTTGAGCAGCTTTCCAAATTTCATACTCTATTTGTCGCTCCCACTCATCGTAATAGAATTGCCAGTAAATGTCATGGCGATGTTCAATCTCAGATTCGAGTCTTTTCTGATCAATATACATTTTCTCATAGGCAGAAGAATCTATTATCGAATTTACAAAATCATCATATTTTTCATAACCTTCTTCTTGAATTTCGGCAAACTTCCACCCTTTTACCACAATATCTTTTAACCGTCCATTCTCATAGGAGGAATAGATATTCGGAGTTAATGATATAGCCCATTTTTCAGAGAGCATTTCTTTGGGGACAACTATAAGAAATGAGATATCTATACTGTCTTTATTTGCAGAATTGATATGATAGGTATTTCCATAAGGATCAATTTGTACTCCAGAATAGGACTCTAAAGAAGGAGTTTTGATCTGCATAAACAATGGGTGTGTCTCTACCTGAGCTTGCATAGATATAGACATCATTAATGTAACCAAGAGAATGGTAACATAACGTAGATTATTTAGCTGAGAGTGTGAAATGGCTATCATCAAATGTCTATTTACAGCAAATATAACGAGAGAAATTCAATGTCTGAAATTTTCATTCTTAAATTGGCTAAAGACTTTTTATGATAAAACAAATGTATTTGTTTTTTTGTAGATTAATATTAGACTAACATCTTATATATCAAACCAAAGTGCTATATTTTATCTCAAAAAAACTTGAAGTGTCATTATTTTTTCTTATTTTTGTATTAAGAAAGCAGACACAGCTATTTTACAACATACAATTTCGTAATTTTAGCAGCATTATATTTTAGAACAACAGTATAGATATTTGCATTTCTATACAGTATGAAGCATAAGTACTTTTAAGGTAGATTAAATACTTTGAATTTATTTTCTTATAAGAATCTGGGGGTAGTCGTTTTGGTGAGTGATTCATCGAATGGATCGAAAAATTCTGATAGTTATGTGCATTAAAAAGATTCATAAGGCTACCCTTTGGTTCCCAAACTTCATAAGAAATAAATATTACTGAAATAATGCGAACATGTATAGATAGCTTCTATATACTTATTATATATATCAATGTAAATAATAACAAAATAAAATAATGATTACTTACATTTGTAATTGTAAACAACAGTATGTTTAGTTATAAAGTTTAAGTAATTCAATAAATACACAATGATAGAGTGGCTTTTGAGGAGTGATTCTTCGAAAATGTCAAAAAAGAATCTGATAGTTAAGTGCATTAAAAAGTAAGACATATATACTCTATCACTATTGTGTATGATAAAAGAGCATGAGTTAAAAAAAACTCATGCTCTTTATTTTTGATTCAATTGATATTCACAGCAGTGAAATTACTTTTTCTAAATCCGAGAAGTCTTGTATAGAACTGTATATTTTATCTCCCATTTGTTCCTCCGAAAAACTTGTTGTAACACCAATTACTTTCATCCCTGCTGCGTGACCAGCATTGATACCATGTAAGGAGTCTTCAAAAACGATGCAATTCTCTGGATGCTCTTGTAAATCTTCAGCAGCTAACAAAAAACACATAGGATTTGGTTTACCCTTAGTTATTCTATCTGCGGTAACCTCTGTGTCAAACTTTCCTGTTAAGCTTAATAATTTCAAAGCTCTATCCATTTTGATTTGCTGCGAACTTGTCACTAAGCCTATTTTATATCCTTTTGTCTGCACATAATCTATAAACTCTAATGCACCTACAATGGGAGGAATATCCATTGTGGTTTCAAATTCGAGCAATTCTCGCTCGAAAGTGGCTACACCTTCAGAATCTAGATGACTAAAATATTTCTTTATAATATCAGGAGTTGGTGTTCCTTTCACTTTATCTGCTAAATTTTCTATTCCAAGATTATACCTAACATTCACCTCATTGATATACTTATCGTACAGAGGTTCAGTATTAGCAATTACACCATCAAAATCGAAAAGAATTGTTGTGATTTCTTTCATTATATTTTCTGTTAAATGTATTATT
>JASLEN010000009.1 GCA_030151105.1 Dysgonomonas sp. | reverse complement strand
AAGAAGTACCTCTTGACCAACTTCCAAAATCTATTGTTGCTAAATTGGGAGAATATTTTGGAGAACAAAAGCCAAACAAAATTAAACTAGAGTGGGATAAGTATGAAATCATATACAAAGAAGATACTCCTAATGAGATTGAAATAGAATATTTCAAGGATGAAACTTTCAAGAGTGTAGAAGCTGAAGGAAACGATGAAGTAGTTCGTAAAGTTATGGAAGATATTTCACCTAAAACGTTAACATATGTAGTAACTAACCACGCTGGTTTCAGAATCGAAGAGTTTTCAAAAACACCTCCATACTTTGTTGGTAAATATACTGATGGCTACAAAGTAGAGGTAGAGCAAGGTAAAACTTCTTATGACATCTATTTTGACAAAGATGGAAATCACATCAACACCGTACGTGACTAAAATCTCGTAACACAAAATCTCAAATATATTTTCAATAAGGAGGGCAGAACTTTTGCTCTCCTTATTTATTATAAGGTCTCAGACCTATTTATTATTTCTCTAGGTATAACTATTATTGACAGTTATATTTAAAAAGCATACCATTAATTATTTACTTTTACTGAATATTTATAAAACATAAAACCGATTTGAAAACCGAACATATACATAATCTGAAAACCTTTCTGGATACCAAAGTTGAGCAATACAATGTGCCCAACTTTATCGAGAACGATCCTATTTGTATTCCTCATAGCTTCGATAAGAAACAGGATATCGAGATTATGGGATTCTTTGCTTCCATCTTTGCGTGGGGACAACGAAAAACCATTATCAACAAGAGTAGAGAGCTTGCCGAAAGGATGGATAATAGTCCACATGATTTTATAATCAATCATAAAGAAGAAGACCTAAAAGCCCTTCTAGGTTTCAAGCATCGCACCTTTAACGATACTGATTTGCTCTATACTATTCATTTTATGAAGCATCATTTCTCTAAATATGATAGTTTGGAAGATGCCTTTGTTGGCAAAAATGTAAGCGATGTGGAAGGAGCTCTGATGCACTTTCACAACTATTTTTTCTCCCTACCCGATGCTCCGCAACGAACAGCTAAACATATACCAACGCCGAAGAGAGGCTCTGCCTGTAAACGTTTGAATATGTACTTGCGATGGATGGTTAGAGATGACAACAAGGGAGTTGACTTTGGCTTATGGAAAAAGCTGAACCCAAGTCAATTAATTTGTCCATTCGATCTTCATGTAGAGCGAACTGCACATATTCTCAACTTGCTGACAAGAGAAAAAGCAGACTGGAAAGCTGCAATAGAACTAACAGATAATCTTCGACTATTAGATCCAAACGACCCTGTGAAATATGACTTCGCCCTTTTTGGAGTATCCATAGAAGAAAAAGGAATAATAGATATCTCTTGATTCTCAATATCTAAAATAAATCTAATAAAAAGATAAGAAAAACTATTTTTACTATCTTTGCGCTACATATATTATGTATTATTGAATGGAAAAAGGTAAATTGTATATCATCCCTACACCCGTAGGTAATTTGGAGGATATGACCCTGAGGGCTATCCGCTTGCTGAAGGAGGTAGATTTGATTTTGGCAGAAGACACCCGTACAACTGGAATTTTGCTAAAACATTTTGAGATACAAAACAAAATGCAATCTTATCATAAGTTCAACGAACACAAGACTGTAGAACATATTGTGGAGCAATTGAACAATGGTATGAATATAGGACTAGTTTCGGATGCAGGAACACCTGGCATATCCGACCCTGGTTTTCTAGTGGCTCGTGAGTGTGCCAAAGAAGGTGTTGTGGTGGAGTGCTTGCCTGGTGCAACAGCGGTTATACCAGCATTGGTGGCTTCTGGAATCCCTTGTGATAAATTCTGTTTCGAGGGTTTTCTTCCTCAAAAGAAAGGGAGACAAACCAGATTAAAGTTTTTGGCAGAGGAGACTAGAACTATCGTTTTTTACGAATCGCCACATCGTGTGAAGAAAACATTGGCACAGCTAGCCGATTTTTTTGGTGAAGATAGATATGCTGCTACATGCAGAGAAATATCTAAAAAGTTTGAAGATACACAACGTGGTACATTAAAAGAATTAATTTCTTACTTTGAAGCGAACGATCCGAGGGGTGAATTTGTTGTAGTCGTAAGTGGAAAAAATGAATAAATAGAAAACAATAAAATAAACAATTTGAGGTATGAAAAAATTAATTGTTGCTAGCTTGTGCATGTTTGCTTTAGTGTCGTGTGACGTTAAGCAGTCTAAGGAGTACAAAGAGCTCAAGGCTCAACAAGACTCAATACTGCGTCTGAATGCCGATGCTAAATTAGAGATGACCGACATGATGGAAATCATCAATGAGGTAGAAGAGAACTTTAATCAAATTAAAGAAACAGAAAAATATCTGACTGTAGAATCACAAACAGAAGGAAAACTATCTGCTGACAAGAAGTCTAAAATCAAACAAGACTTTGTGATGATTAAAGAAATCATGGAAAAAAACAAATCAGAGCTTGATAGACTAAACAAACGCATGAAAAGTAGCTCGGGCGAAGTAGCTGGATTGAAAAAAACAATCGAACGACTAAACAACGAACTAGCTGAGCGTGCACAAAAACTAATAGACTTGCAAGCTGCTCTTGAAAAACGTGATGCTCAAATCTCGGAACTAGAGAGTAATGTTCAAGCGTTGAAAGGTGATGTAGAAACTCTTTCGA
>JASLEN010000488.1 GCA_030151105.1 Dysgonomonas sp. | reverse complement strand
GGGCAGACCTTTTGGCTCATTGCTCTCAGAGTTGCCATCGGATGGCATTTCCTTTACGAAGGGCTATACAAAATGTTCAAAACAGGATGGACTTCAAAACACTATTTAACAGATGCAGACGGCTGGTTTAGCGAATCGTTTGTTGATATTGCTAACAACCCTTCTATGCTTGCCTTCGTAGATATGCTCAATATATGGGGGCTAACGCTCATTGGAGCTGGGCTTATTGTAGGTTGCCTCACAAGATATGCATCTATGGCGGGCATTGTTATGCTATTGCTGTTTTATGTGTCACATATTCCATTCATTGGAGCATCCTATTTGTTGCCATCGGAGGGGAATTACCTATGGCTAGACAAAAACATTATTGAGGCATGTGCACTCATGGTTATAATCGTATTTCCGACGTCTCACATTTTCGGAATCGATAGATTTATAAATTCTCTCACTTGTAAAGACAAAGCACAATGAAACCTGAAAATAACAAAGATCAAAATATAGACAATAACGAAAACAATCAACCAGAATCTAAGGGTAGAAGAAATGCTTTGAAGACCTTGGCTACTGTGCCTATACTAGGAGCAATGGCGTATGGAGTGTACAAAAAGAATCACTACGATAAAGTCTTGAACCAAAATGCAAAAGAGGTTTTTAATATCAGTAAATCCACTCCCAATGTTGCCCCTTTGATGGCAAATGGGAAACAAATACGTTTGGGGGTAATTGGATTTGGTATTAGAGGAAAACAAATATTGCGAGCTACTGGTTTCGCGCTTCCCGAATATATTGATGGCTTGATTGAGGGTGCACAAAAAAATCCTCGTGATGATCGCTATCAAACTTATTTGAATCAAGAAGATTTGAATGTAGTTGTTAATGGTGTTTGTGATATTTTTGATACCTATGGTAATGACGCAGTTAGAGCCTGTGCCAATATTAAAAGACAGCCTACGGGAGGTGAAATGGGGAAAGAGCCTAAGCGCTATAAGCACTATATGGAACTTCTTGCTGCTGATGATATTGATGCAGTAATCATTTCTACACCCGACCATTGGCATGCACAAATGGCTATTGATGCGGCAAAAGCGGGCAAACATGTTTATTTGGAAAAACCATTTTCGTGGACTGTTCCTGAGACGTATGAAGCACGTCAGGTGGTGAGAGATAGTGGAATTATATTTCAGCTAGGACACCAGAACAGACAGACCGACAGTTATGTAAAGGCAAAAGAAATTATCGACAAAGGTCTCATTGGGCCTATCTCGTTAATAGAAATGACTACTAATCGTAATGACCCCAATGGAGCTTGGGTATATCCTATCCATGAGGATGCTAATCCGTTAACAATAGACTGGAAACAGTTTGATGGTCCCGAAAATAGAATAAAAGAATACAATGACTACATGATGAGCAATAAGCTTGAGCGTTATGTAGGGCCAGAAGAAAGAGAGAAATTTAGTCTTGAGCGTTTCTTTAGATGGAGATGCTGGTGGGACTATAGTACAGGCTTGAGTGGTGACTTGCTTACACATGAGTATGACGCTATCAACCAAATGTTGAATGTAGGAATACCAGGTTCGGCTACATCATCGGGAGGAGTTTATTTCTTCAAGGATGGACGTACTGTTCCAGATGTGCTTCAAACGGTATTTGAGTTCCCTGACAAAAACTTCTCGATGCTCTATAGTGCAACTCAAGCCAACGAGAGAAACAGAGGAAAAGTAATAATGGGACATGATGCTTCTATTGAAGTGTCGAGTTCTCTAATTGTGAAAGTAGATAAACGCTCAACGCAATATGCTGATAAAATAGCTTCTAAAGTTATAAATCCAGATGTGCCTCTGTTCACTTATGTCCCAGGACAAGACAATATGGATGCTGTGACATCAGCTACCGAACTTTATTTTGCTCAGCGTGGATTGCTTTACACTTACAAGGGTGGTAAACGATACGATGCTACTCACTTGCATGTTCGTGAATGGCTAGAGGCTATCAGAGCTAACAAGCAGCCGTCATGTAATATTGATCGTGCCTTTGAAGAAGCTATCACTGCCCACATGGGTACACGTGCTTATCTAGAGGGTAGAACTATGTATTGGGACAAGGAGAAAGATGCAATAACAAGAGGATAATTCCAATTAAATAAGTTATATTTAAGATTTTAGAAATAGATTTATTCATTTTAAAGTATAGCCACATTTGTTAGATATGTGCTGAATAAATATAGAAGTTGCACGTTGGTGTAATCCATTAATAACGAAACATATATTAACCTAAAAATAAACTTTTATGTCATCTGAAATTTCAAGAAGAAAGTTTTTGAAAACTGGGGCTATAGCTGCCGCTGGTTTGACAGTAGTTCCTAATACCATCTTAGGGAAAAATTTTGGACATACTTCTCCTAGTGATAAACTAAATATTTTAGGAGTAGGAGTAGGAGGTCGTGGAGCAGGAGTCCTTTCTAATATGGATAGCCAAAATATTATTGGACTAGCTGATGTGGACTTCAAATATGCAAAAAACACTTTTGCAAAATATCCAAAAGCAAAAACATACTACGACTATCGTAAAATGTATGAAGAGCTAGGCAAATCTGCCGATGCTGTAATGGTGGCAACTGCCGACCATACACACGCTATTATCACTGCTGAAGCTATGTTGATGGGTAAACATGTTTATGTGGAAAAACCATTGACTCATAGTGTTTACGAATCTCGTTTGCTTACTAAACTAGCCGATACAACTAAGGTTGCAACTCAAATGGGTAACCAAGGTTCATCAGGAGCTGGTATTCGTCAAATTTGTGACTGGATTTGGAATGGTGAAATTGGAGAAGTGACAAAAGTAGAGACTTTTACCGATCGTCCTATTTGGCCTCAAGGACTAGAAGTCCCTACTGGTAAAGCAAAAGCTCCAAGCACTCTTAATTGGGATCTATTCCTTGGACCTGCAAAATATAGAGCATACAATGAAATATATACTCCATGGAACTGGCGTGGCTGGTGGGATTTCGGAACTGGTGCATTAGGTGACATGGCTTGCCATATTTTACATCCAGTATTCAAAGGTTTGAAATTAGGATATCCTACAAAAATTCAAGGTACATCAACACTCCTAATGTCAGATTGTGCACCACATGCCGAAAAAGTGAAATTTACTTTCCCTTCTCGTGACAATATGCCTAAAGTGGCTATGCCAGAAGTAGAGGTATGGTGGTATGATGGAGGTTTGAGACCTGATATTCCAGCGGGAGTTCCAGCGGGTAAAGATTTGAATGACGCTGGTGGATGTACTATTTTCTACGGTACAAAAGATACTTTGATTTGTGGATGTTATGGAAAAGATCCTTGGCTAGTGTCGGGACGTAAGCCAAGTGCTCCGAAAACTCAAAGGGAAATAACTGTGAGCCACGAAATGGATTGGGTACGTGCTGCTAAAGAGAACCCATCTAATCGTGTGCAGCCAGCATCTCCATTCTCAGAAGCAGGACCATTCAACGAAATGGTGGTGATGGGAGTAAATGCAGTGCGTTTGCAAGGATTAAACCAAGAGTTGCTTTGGGACGGAGAAAAAATGGAGTTCACAAACATTCCAGTTGATGCTACAATCCGAACCACAATCAAAGATGGATTTACGATTAAGGATGGACATCCATCATTTAATCCTGTGAAAACAGATCCTGTGAATGCTCGTGAGTTTGCTAAAGAGTTGATTAACCATACATATAGAGATGGTTGGACACTTCCTAAAATGCCTAAATAAGCATAAGGAGACTATTTGACTGAAAGAATAATAAATAAAAATAATATAAGGATGAGAAAAATATTTTTGACATTAGCTTGCATCGGCATTTCAGCTGCATTGATTAGTTGTGGTGGTGGAGCTAAAAAAGAGGAAGCTAAACAAGAGAGTACAGAGGCTGTGGATGATGGCTTTGTAGCTATCTTCGATGGCAAAACATTTGACGGATGGCGTGGATATGGTAAAGATACTGTGCCTGGAAAATGGACTATCGAAGATGGAGCGATTAAATTCAACGGCTCTGGAGGCGGTGAAGCTCAAGATGGGCAAGGCGGAGATATTATCTTTGGTACTAAGTATAAAAACTTTGAGTTAGAGCTAGAGTGGAAAGTATCTAAAGGAGGGAATTCTGGAATCTTCTATCTAGCACAAGAGCTGAAAAGGGCTGACGGACAATTTGAGCCAATCTATTTGTCTGCTCCAGAATATCAAGTATTGGACAATGAAAATCACCCAGATGCAAAATTAGGTGCAGAACCTGGTATTCGTAAATCGGCATCATTGTATGATATGATTCCAGCAGAGCCACAAAACGCTAAACCTTATGGAGAGTGGAACAAAGCTAAAATTATGGTTTATAAAGGAACTGTAATCCATGGTCAGAATGGAGAAAATGTTGTAGAATATCATCTATGGACTCAAGCTTGGACAGATATGCTTCAAAAAAGCAAATTCAAAGAAGGTAATAGAGATTTTCCTCAAGCATTTGAATATCTTAAAAACTGTGGAGGTGAAAATCGTGAAGGATTTATCGGACTTCAAGATCATGGAGATGATGTTTGGTTCCGTAATATCAGAATTAAAGTTCTAGACTAATCTAGAGATACTTCAATAAGAGTCAAATCTATGAATGCATCTTCCTTATTTGCATTCATAGATTTTGGCTTTTAAATTCATTACATTTAATCTTAAGAATAATATGAAAAAAATACTACTAAGTCTATTCGCCACATCTATCTTGTTGGCGTCATGTGGAGGTGCTGTTGAAACAGCAAAAGTGCCTGCTCCCAAAAAAGATTTGACATTGCAATTATATTCTCTACGTGAGGATATTAAAAAAGATTTTGATGGAACAGTCAAAGCTGTTGCTGATATGGGATATACAGCTATTGAGGCTGCAGGATATAATGATGGTAAGTTTTACGATAAATCACCTGAAGAGTTTAAAGCTGCAATAGAAGGCTTGGGAATGA
>JASLEN010000454.1 GCA_030151105.1 Dysgonomonas sp. | reverse complement strand
TTAACTCTTTAACGCATGAACGCATGAACGCATGAACGCATGAACGCATGAACGCATGAACGCATGAACGCATGAACGCATGAACGCATGAACGCATGAACGCATGAACGCATGAACGCATGAACGCATGAACGCATGAATGAGTGTATACAATCATTGTTTCAATCTATTAGCTTCAGATTGCAACTTCCTCGCCTCTTCCTCTTTCAACTTTGCTTGCTCCAATCGCTCAGCTCTAGTTTTCACATCCTCTTCATATTGGATTGTAACTTGTCGTATTTCTCTGATTTTATCGATGTTTCTGTTGTATCCAAATATATCCTCTAGTTTATAGATACTAGTCGAATCTGATTTGTTGAATGCTTTGATATACCTATATTTCAAATCATTGTCAGATAATTGATTGATAGTTTCTCGTTGTTGATAATGAAAGAAGAAAGACACAATAATCAATAAACCCATTCCTAGCATGCTGAAGAATATCCATGAAGAGGCAATGTCAATTGTCAATCTGTGGCTTACCTTTTTAGGGGTTAATTGAATTTGCTCAATACCCTCTAGTTTTGCCAATATAACTTCCTCCGATTGGCAGAAGTGGTCTGTAATCTTTTGGATATTAGTTGTACTGATACTTGGTTCTTGATTAGTTTTATTAGTCAAACTTGTTTCTAATCGTTTGAGCATCTGTTTCAACTCTTCAAACATGATGCTTACTGTTCCTATTTCGCTCATAATCTTATTCTTATTAAATGTTTAAAATCTTAATCCTCGCTTTTTCTTGCGTTGACGCTCTTTTTCTTCGTAGTCCATTCTATTTGCAAATACTATTTCGTCAAAGTCCTCGCCATGTTGCTCCATCGTAGCCAAACTCGCTACAGACTCTAAAGAAGACTCCATTGATGGAGATTGAGAAATAGAATTCTTTTGCTCTTGGCTATTTTGTTTTAGCTGATAATCAATCTTTGAATAGCTAAACTGTCTATCTACTTTTGAGCCATTGAATGAGTATTCACCTTTGCTAAAAATCACACCTTGCTTTTCATCGGATTGCCCTCTGAACTTGAACTGTGTTTTGATACCTTGTTTCTGCAAAGCATTGGTAAGAGCATCCCAGTTTTTACACTTTGGTAAAGTGTCTTTAATTGTATTATAGACCTCATACTTTGTTTTATCAGGTTCTTTCAAGCGATGTGTTTTCACGTGTTCCTTGCCCGATGCGATGTAGAGTCCATGTTTTTCTGTCAACTCTCTGCAAATCTTGATACTTCTATGTCTGTCATTTTTGTCAGATATGGTTTTGCATTGATTATCAATTCGATTGAAGCAAATGTGTATATGTGGATGCTCCTTGTCAAAATGTCTTGCAACAATATATTGAGTATCTTTAAAACCCATTTTCTGTAGATACTCTCTTGCTACTTTTGCCATCAATTCATCTGTAAGCTTAGCTTTATCCTCTGCCGAAAAGCTTAGAGCAATATGCCCAACACTCTTTGCTAATGTTGGGCGAAGTTTTGCTTGCATCACAAAACTTTGGATAATAGACTCTTTACTCTTCAACCTCACATACTGCGCATCCAATAATTTAGTGCCTTTCTCTTTGTCCAAAATGTACTTGATGCAACCTGAAAAGCTTTTCCCTTTTGTTATTTTACCTATCATATTTTTAGCATTTTGATAGTGTTGTCAATTTCGTCAGCTAACAAAATACAGCGATTGGCAATTGAGGAATATCCTTGAACATTTGCCTGATATGCTAACTGATTTAGATTGTTTGCCATGCCACAAAGTTTTCGAATATGGTCAGCCTGCTCCACCGAAAGTCGCTCTTTTATGTATCCATTATTGATAGCAGAACGTACAAATTCGCTAATCGAAGTGCCTGCTTTTTTTACCTTTGCCAAGAGTAAATAATACTCTTTAGTTTCCATTTTCGTATTGATTCGATAGTCCTTTTTTACTCCTAATTCTTTTCTAGGGCGACCACCTTTTCTTCTATTTTGATTCATGATTTCATCGAGTTAATTAGAATATTAGACCAGCGGGATTTCTCCTTTTGCGACCATTGGAAGTGAAAGCAAGTAGTTTTGGACATACCAAAACATAAACTTGCTACGCTAAAAAATAATTGATAGCATGAATTGTGTAAATTCGTCTTATTCATCGTTATTTTCGTTTACTATCGCCTTTCATAGGCATGAGATTGAACATCATTTTTAGTCTATCTCCAATCATTGCACCATAGTAAGTTTCTGTAACTAGCCTTTCAAAACTAAAGTTTGTAATGCCATGAGTTATCGAACCATTATCACTTCGCAAACTCAACAACTTGCTAATAGGTCGCATGGTATTTCCGTACTCTTGAACTGTTTTAGGTTCTCTTCCAAATTCGTCGATAATAAGGGGACGATAGACAAAGGAAGTTGTTGACAGAGTGATAAGTTTTTCTTGTAAATCCAGCGATTTAATAAACGTTATCAATGGTCTTTTAACTCCCATGCGTTTGATAATATGATTGTGTATTTCTGAAAAAGTTTCCATTATGACAGTTTTTCCACAACCGAATTTTCCTTGCAACAAGATGCCTTTATTTAAGTCTCCTTGAAATTGCGAATCCCGGGTGAGAAAGAAAAACAGCTGTTCGATAATTGGTTCGTTATATTCGTCCATCTCGAAAGCAGTCTTCTGATTTTGTTGCAAGAGGGTATGAGTTCCAAAAGCCACAAACAAATCGCAAAATTCAGCAAAAGAAATGGGCAAAGGCAATTCAAGCAACTCTATCTTTTTCTTTTCACGGGACAATTTCTCTTCAATATCGCTTTTCAGCATATCGTAAAAACTACCCTTAGTCGAAATCACTTCCCGAATAGACAAAACCTTCTTTTTTTCCATAAGTCTTTGTATTAGTATTTATGTCTTTAGTCTTTATATAGTCTGGGAGTCTAGGTGCGAGTTTAAGTGTTAGAATCTGATACTTAGCCTTGCACCTATATCCACCCCCAGCCGTGTAGTCTATGAGCTTAGCTTCCTTCAATTTTTGCTTAGCTGTTCGCAAAACTTGTGTAGAAAAACCCATGTTTACCATCATTTTAGAATCAGCATATTCAAACCATTCTGCCCAATATGCACGATTGGCGAGATAGAGCAAGAAAAAGTACAGTCTAGTTTCATTACCTGTAAAAGACTCTTGTTCATCTACCCTCCAAAAGTTATTTAATAGTTCAAATAGATTCATTGCAGAGAGCTTTTAGAGCGTTTTTTGTACTCTGCCTGTGCATCACACTCTATTTCATGCAATGTTTTCTTTTTGCCCTTGGATATCCATTCCAAAAGTTCATCTTCAAAAAAGTAGAGCTTCTTCCCATTCTTGTAGCAAGGAATCATGCGCTTACGCACAAGTGCATACACAGTCGGTTTGGCTTTGCCTATAATTTGGCAAGCCTCTTCGATGTCGATGGGGTGTTTTTTCGTGGGAGCGATTGTAGTTTGTCCCTTTTCAACTAAGCATCTGATTTCAGCAAGCTCGCTTATCAAATGTGCTACTGCCTTCGGCAGATTTTCAAAATTAATTTCATTTGTTTCCATAATCATCGTTGTTAATGGGTTATGGTGCAAATGAAAAAAGTGTTTCCGCTGTGTTTTAGGACACTGGGGAAACACTTGGATAACACTTTAGGTGTTGATGGATGGTGTGTGGGGTATACTAATTCTTAAGCATAATCATCTATTGAATCTTCTCCAAGCCATTCAAGACCTTGAACAATAGTATATCGCTTTTCAACTCCTTGTTCAGTGAAGAAACTACCTAAATTATGATGTATGAATAACTCATTTTCAAAAGTTACTTTCAAAAGAAACCATTGTTTTATTGCCTCTTTATCTTTAGATTTTGTGATAATAAATATTGTGTTAGATTCAACCAAGATAAATTTTTTAAGTATTGAGGTTGACAATTTATTATAGCAAAATATTGAATCGATTTGAAGATTTTTGTAATAAGCTATTATTGGCTCGTCTTCTTCTATATTTGGACAATATGGAAATGTAGCAGGTATTTTCCAATTTAATTGGACAGCTCCTTTAGTTTCTGAAGGAATATATTCAGGTGTATTTTTGTTTGTTTCTATGTTATTTGAAGTGTCATATATCCATTCTCCTAATCTTCCCCCAGATGCGGCTTTATCACCTTCAGCCCACGCCATTAATCGCTCTTTGCTAATTTTAGCTTCTTCAATACTTACTGTTCGCATCCAACTTATATCATTATAAGAATCTTTACTACTTAATAAGTGTGGGTTTTCTAGAAATTCCTCAATGCTACCACAACAATAAATTATACGTTTTCTTGTTATAGGATTATTCAATGCATTTTCTAATTTGGTTAACCATCTCAGATTTTCAGGACGATTATTTTGACGATTAGTGTCTATATGATCAACAACATGTTGTTCAGAAGGTGGTTCTCCATGAAATGCAAGTGCAACTATTCGATGGATTCTTTCAGTACCTAAAAGTAGATATTGATTTTGTGGGTTAGCTTTTCCAAATGTCCAGTCTCATCATCTTTGCGAAGACGCTTTCCTTCTCTAGCATATCTGTAAATAGCTCCATTATCTCTGACCGCATATTGTTCATCTTTGTATATGCACTCTCTTTGTTCTTGGAAGTCATTAACATTCATTTCTATATCTTTAAATTTATCTTCACCAATTCCTTCCTCTCATCATCCTTCAAATGCCTTTTAATACTCTCCACTTCTGTTTCTCTGAAAATGTCAGGGAACACGATTTTAAGGAAGTGAGCAATATCCATCTGATTACGAGGCTTAAAGCTATTCCACATATTCCAACCAAAATGGCGAAGGTCTAGTGCTGTTAGTGTTTTTACTCTTACAGGTTTTAGATTGTCAAAATCTATTTTGTC
>JASLEN010000417.1 GCA_030151105.1 Dysgonomonas sp. | reverse complement strand
GGCGCCGCCACGCTCGGGTTTAAGGTTGAAAAGTTACCGCCAATGGTGATGCCCAAGCACAGCATGATCAAGGGAAAGCCTAAAATACCAGCCTGCTTCATGGCTTCGGCGTAAGGCGCTTCTGCCGCCACCAGCATGGCTAATTTTTCTGGCGGCACAATGCCGATTAAGAACCACTGAAAGCTGGCGGTAACAATGAACACAATAAACGGTGCTAATAATAAGGCGCGCGGAATATTGACCTGGGGATGCTTGATTTCAGAGCCCATTCTTATTTACGAAAAGAACTAAATAATAACGAGAACACAGCCTATAAAAACATGTCTGTGATTCGTAAATATGTGAATGCAGCATTCAAAGCAGGTTATTTTGATGAAAACCCTTTTGCAGATTGGAGAATAAAGCGAGGGAAATCGAGCTATATGTACCTGAAGGAAGAGGAGCTTACTCAATTTATTAAATACTATCAGAGCGGTGAATGCCCTGCAAAACACTATGCTACATTAGAGTTTTTCTTGTTTATGTGCTTTTCATCTCTTCATGTGAGTGATGCTCGCAACCTTAAGCTAGAGCAATTTTATACAGATAGTTTTACTTATTATCGAATAAAATTAAGGAATAGCAAGCCAGAACCTATCAATATACCTATATCAGAAGCTCTCAGAAAATTAGTAGAGAATATAGTCAGATACAGAAAGAAAGGATATATATTCGAAAACCTTCCAGCAGATCAGACAATGAATAGATATTTAAAAGATATTGCAAAACACCTAGAACTAGAGAACTGGAAAGAGATTTCTCACAAAGCTGGGCGCCACACTTTTGCGACTTACTATCTGTCAAAAACCAAAGACCTAGCGTCCTTAAAAGAAATACTAGGTCATTCAGATTTGAGAGAAACATTAATCTATGCACACGTACTGGATGAGAGCAAGCAAGAAGGAATTAAGCATTTTGATGAATTCAAACTATAACATCTCTATCTTTGCAATAGCAACATCAGCAATTCTATTTGTAGAGACACCTGTCACATTTTGATTTGGATGTAATTCATCGTTGGCAAAATAACTATAAACAGTTTTGCCATCAACTATTCGTTGTGACCATCCTAGTTCTTCATGTAAGCGAATAACTGGAAGTGACCAGTACTCAGCAACAACAAGTTGAGCCTTTATTACATCAATGGAGTCAAATTCAGAAACTCTGGTACTACCATCGGCTGTTTTATTATAAACTTTTCTATGCTTTTGATCTTCATGGTGAGTCACAATAACAATTCTACCTGTTGGATTGTGTTTCAAAAATTCAACGATTAGGAAGTTCATTGCGCCAATAAAAGTTTTGCGGTTTTGCCAATCAGGAAGAAGTTCAGACACACCACCCTCTTCACGCAATATATAATCATCAGTTAAACCCTCAATATTATATTTACCATCAGCACCTTTCTTAGGTATCAGGTTAAATCCAATTGTATCTCTATGCGCGTCGTTAATACCATGATCTAGGACTAGAAGACCAGCATTACTTCTTTCCTCGTGAAAAAACTTATACTCATAGCTAAATTTCACATCCACACCACGCTGTTTTTTTTCTGCCATAGTCATAGCTAATGCGAGTTTTTGATGATCTAAATCGAATTCAGTTCCATCGTTAAAAGCAATTCGTGCCTGAGAGGAAGATTCAGCTTCATTGTACATTATTGCCCCCAATTTACGACCAACAATAGCAGGGTAAGCTTTATCACTATGTCGAATTTGATCATAGCCAGTCGCAGGGATAGAAGTACCTGCCCAAATCATTATTTGAGCAAACCATTTTCTTATGTATGATGATATTAATTCAATATCATCGAGTGTCAGATACCCTCTAATACCTCCTGATCCTTTTACATAATTTGTTTTTTGAGTCCCTATTTCGAGCTGTATCTTAGCCGTAAGCCAATAATTAGGTTGAGCATTAGTTGCTACGTTAAATACCAAATATGCACATTCAGCAAAGGTTTTTATATGTATATCAGCATTATCAGACCAGTTTTCAGCATCTATGGTGATTGCAGTTCCGATATAGTTTTCTTTCAGGTTCCGAGTATCTTTAACTCTGAAGAATGGATCAAGCAATGTAACCACCTTACCTGCTCCCAGATAATAATTACTCAGTATATAATCCGTATTTTCAGTAATTCGAATTAAAACAGCTTTATAGCCCAAAGTTCCTGCTGAAAGTTTATAAAGCTCCCCTCTGGTAGTATCGGAGAAAAAGTCGTCTATATATGAAAAAGAAAATAGATTTTTATTGGAATACCTACCTCTATACGGAGTGTTAATGATTGGTGCAAGAGTACCGATATTCTCAGCTTTAGAAAACATTTTAGCTTCTCTTACATTTATATAACCACTCAAACCTCCTTCTCCTTCTACATAAGGAGTAGATGCTGTTCCTTCCTCTAATTGAATTTTAGCGGTTTTCCAATATTCGGGTTGCTCTGACGATGCAACATTATAAGCTAAGTAAACACTATTTGGCAACGGCTTAATATGTATATCAGCTTTTTCAGACCACTCTGCACCATCTATTGTTATCGCTGTGCCACCATAAGCTACATTTAGATTACGTGTATCTAAGGGCTTTTTATCTTTATCTAAGAGCGTGACGGCTTTGCCTGTTCCTAAATAATACCCGCTAAGTGTATAATCCAAAATATCAGATATAGGGATTATTACACCCTTATAATCTTTGGTAAATTGAGAGTTAGGCGCATTGTTTAAGTGATATATTTCTCCTCTGCTGGTATCGGTAAAAAAATCTCCGATTAAAGATTCGAAGTATAAATTTTTATTCGTTTTTCGTGAGGATAGTCCTAATGGAAAATCCCACTCAAATTGCCCCCCTTTGTCCAATTTAAAGTGAGCAGTTATTCCTAAGCAAAATGCCCCCTCATTCCCACGGAAAGTGACCCCTTAAAAAAAGGGTAACGTATTGTTTTATCGTTTGGATACAATGTTTTTCTTTAAAGGTTTGTTAACAATTAAAGAATGCTCATTATGGCAAACAAAACAATCGCTATGCAAAAAATGCGTCAAGTTCTCAGGCTTCGTAGCCAAGGTAAAGGGATTAAATCCATTCATAAATTATTGGATTTGTCTCGCAATACAGTCAAGAAGTATCTTTCTCGTTTAGAGTCGTCAGGAGTTGATATCGATTCCGCTTTAGCTCTTAGCGACTTTGATCTTCAAAATCTTCTTCAAGAAAAGTCTGTTGCTCCCATTAGTACTCGTCAAGAGATTTTGGAAAAGCTATTGCCAACTTATTGTAAACGTCTCAAACGTAAAGGAGTAACAAGAGAGATGCTTCATCAAGAATACAAGAAGCAATACCCTGATGGTTACTCTCGTTCAGGCTTTTGTCGTTACATCCAGCTCTATGAAAAGAGGAGCACAACCACCATGCACCTCGAACATAAGGCTGGTGATAAGCTTTATATCGATTTTGCAGGTCAAAAGCTATCCATTGTTGATCAAGATACAGGCGAAATTATCCCTGTTGAAGTCTTTGTAGCTATCCTTCCTTGTAGTCAACTCACTTATGTGGAGGCAGTTCCCAGTCAAAAGAAGGAAGACCTTATTTTAGCCTGTGAGCATACCCTTCATTATATTGAAGGAGTTCCCCAAGTTATTGTCCCCGATAATCTACGTTCGGCAGTTACTAAAAGCAGTAAATATGAAGCCATTATCAATGATGATTTTGCCAGTTTTGCTGACCATTATGGATGTTCAGTCATCCCAGCTAGAGCCTACAAGCCAAGAGACAAAGCTTTGGTTGAAGGAGCCGTTAAACTTATCTATACAAGCGTTTATTTGCGATTAGAGGGTAGAGTGTTCCATGATTTGAAGAGTCTAAATGCTGCTATCAGAGTGGCGCTGGAAGTTCATAATAACGCTCCGTTTTGTGGGCGAGGTTACTCCCGAAGAGACCAATTTGAAGAGATTGAGCGTTTGACTCTAAGAGCGTTAAATCCTATTGCCTATGAACTTAAGAAGCAATCTCTGGCTACTGTTCAAAAAAATGGTCACGTTCGTCTATCCGAGGATACGCATTCCTATAGCGTTCCTTATCAGCATATTGGTAAAAAGATTAAAATACTTTATACCTCTACTTTGGTTGAAGTGTATTATCGCTATGAAAAAATCGCAGAGCATCCTCGTTCTTATGCTCGTTTTAGATACACTACCAATCTAGACCATCTAGCCTCTCATCATAGGGAGTATACCGATTGGAGTGAAGAAAAGTTTATCGAAGAGGCTCATGCTATCCACGCTGATGTTGCCATTTATATCACCAAAGTCATGGAGAGTAAGGCTCATCCAGAGCAAGCTTATAAGTCAGCTAGAGGTATCCTTAGCTTTGCTCGCAGAGTAGGTGAGAAACGCTTAATAAATGCTTGTAGATGGGCAGATAGCTATGGCCTGTACAACTATCCAAGCATCGAAAGCATCCTTTCTACAAGGCAAGACGAAGTACCTTTGGAAGATGAGATAGAAAATGCACAGGAAGTACCTATCCATAAGAATATTAGAGGGAGAGATTATTACAATTAAAAGTCAACAAGTTATTTATTAAACTTAAAAATGAACTAAAACATGGAGATTAATATGAATGAGGAAACCCTAGAGAAGATGACTTCTCTTCGTCTCAAAGGAATGTATAACGCCTTTAAAACAAGTCTAGAGACTTCACAAAGAGAAGTTATGACTATCGACCAGTTTATATCTTGGTTGGTTATTAGTGAATGGGACGACAGGCGTAACAGAGCCATTGAAAGGGCGATAAAGCAAGCTAATTTTAGACATAAGGCATCGATTGAAGAGTTGAACTTCAGCCAAGAAAGAGGGCTTGATAAAAATCAAGTTCAACGCCTAGCAGACCTTAGTTTTATCCACAATCATAAAGATGTATTTATCACAGGATCAACAGGTACAGGAAAGACTTATCTAGCCACAGCTTTAGGCTATGAAGCTTGTCAGAGAGGATTAAAAGTACTTTACTCCAATACAGCCCGATTGATGGGACTCTTAAAGTCCTCCAAAGCCAAAGGGACGATTTTGACAGAGCTACGGAAAATAGAAAGAATGGATCTTCTTATCCTAGATGACTTTGGTTTACAACCCTTTGATGCTACGGGAAGGATGAATCTCTTGGATGTGATAGAAGATAGATATGGAAAGAAATCTACCATCATAACTTCACAAATACCTGTTAAAGAATGGTATGATGTAATAGGAGAAAAAACTGTTGCTGATGCTGTCTTGGATAGAATCGTACATCAATCACTTAGAGTGGAACTTTACGGAGAATCGTTAAGGAAACAAAAAGCTTAAATAAAAAGAAAAGAAATGTTTATTATTGTAAAAATATATTAAGTAGAATAAGACCCATAATGAGATTTTATCTGAACAAAAAATCAATACTTAAATACACTCTTCCGAAAACAACTACAAGGGGTCACTTTGCATAGGAACTAGGGGACTAGTTTGATGGGAATATACACGTGAGTTAGGAATCTCAGTAAAGCAGCTCTATAGTTGGCGAAGTCAATACAAGATTAAAGGCTCAGAGAGTTTCCCAGGCAATGGTAATACAGCCGTTAATGAGGATGCTAAAGCGTTA
>JASLEN010000298.1 GCA_030151105.1 Dysgonomonas sp. | reverse complement strand
TATAATTATATTCTGTTTCTATTCTAATCACTTTAGCTATTCTTCTCTTTAATTTCGTCTTGAAGAGAATCCTCTTCTTGTCCTAGAGCTTGCAATGCTTTTTTGTAATATTGAGTGCTTTCTTTCACATACTTTCCTTCTGGATACATATTCATGTAGTTAAAATGCTCATCCATTACATTTCTGTATCTAACAGGCTTACGAGAGTCATAGCTCAATTCAGCTTCTTCAAATTTAGATCTAACAATCAAAATCTGGAACTCTTCAGCAAATGCTGAAAAGGGATAACTCTTTAAAGCTTCTCTTGATGTAACCACACATGACTCATAATTATTTCCCATGAAATAACCAAGGTTGAAATATAGCTGAGCTGAGTATAATTCTTTTCTCGCTAATTTTTCTTGCATCTCAAACATATAAGTTTCAGCTTGTTTTACTCTGTCACTTTGTGGAAAGTACTCCAAGAAGCTTTGAAATCCTTGGATTGCCTTTATGGTGCTTGTTTGGTCTAGTTTTATTTCAGGAGAGTCAAGATACAATCCATAGGCAGCGTTAAATCTAGCGGATTCAGCGTAATCCCCTTTAGGAAACTTTGTGTAATATCTACTATATCTAGCTGTTGCTGAAATATAATCCTTGTCATAGAAATAAGCTTGTGCTAACAAGAATAAGACTTCTTGTTCACGCGAAGTTGCTGTAAATGAATTCTGTACTTCTTCTAGTAAAGTTGTTGTACGACCATACTTTTTCTCATCAAAGTATTTTTTAGCAAAGGTATATTTCAACTCAGGATCAGTGCTTTTGAGTACTTTGTTATACTCTCCACACGAGGCTAACAACAAGGTTAGCAATATTGCACACAGAAATTTTATCTTCATCCTATAGATTTTATTTTACAAAAATAGATAAAGCTTTTGGTATTTGAAAATAAACTTCTCAAAACTAACTTATAACTTGTTTTTTATTGTATAATCTTGTTAAGAAAACATGCTTATAACTTTTTTGATGCCTGCAACCAATACATCAATTTCCTCTTTTGTATTATAAAATGCAAAAGAAGCTCTCACCGTTCCTTCAATCCCTAGTTCATGCATCAGTGGCTGAGCACAATGATGTCCTGTGCGTACTGCTATACCCATTTTATCAAGCATCATTCCCATATCATAATGATGAATTCCTTTTACGAGAAAGGAAATAGCTCCACTTTTATTTTTTGCTGTACCATATATTTTAAGTCCATCTATTTTTTCAAACTCAGCTGTGCAATATTGTAGAAGTTCATCCTCATATTTTTTAATGTTGTCTAACCCTATTTCCTGTATATATTTGATAGCTTCAGAAAATGCGATAACATCGATGTAATTAGGTGTTCCAGCCTCAAACTTGAATGGTAATTCATTAAAAGTAGTTCCCTCAAACGATACTTGCCCAATCATCTCTCCCCCTCCTTGATAGGGCGGTATCTGGTTGAGCAATTCTTCTTTTCCATAGAGCACCCCTACCCCAGTTGGTCCATAAAGCTTGTGAGCTGAAAATACTAGGAAGTCACAATCCATTTTTTGTACATCTACTACTGTATGTTGTACTGCTTGAGCTGCATCTACCAATACTTGGATATTATTTTTATGAGCCAATTCGATTATTTCTTCTACTGGATTAACAGTCCCTAATACGTTAGAAGTATGTGTGACAGCAATCAGTTTGGTTTTGGGTGAAATCATATTTTTGAGCTTGTCCATTCTTAACTCTCCATTGTCAGTAATGGGAAGCACTCTCATTTTGATTCCTGTTATCTTTTCTTGCAATTGCCAAGGTACAATATTGGCATGATGCTCCATTGCTGTAATGATAATTTCGTCTCCTGGCTTGCAGAATTGCTGACAGAAGCTATGGGCTACTAAATTGATAGACTCTGTAGTCCCTTTTGTGAAAATAATCTCACGAATGCTATTTGAATTTATAAATTCACTGATGATTCGCCTTCCATTTTCAGCTTGATCTGTAGCTGTTTGACTTAAATAATGCACTCCTCTATGCACATTCGCATTAATGGTAGAATATGCCTTTGTTAAGGCATCAATAACCACTTGTGGCTTCTGTGTAGTTGCTCCATTATCTAGGTAAACAAGAGGTTTATTGTATATTGTAGTCGAAAGAATTGGAAAGTCCTTTCTTATTTCATTTACGTTCATATTATATATCTTTTTATAAAAGGAAAGCTACTAAGATATTAAAAATCTAGTAGCTTTCATATATATGTTTTAACTATCTTTTATTTGCAAATAGCGCAATCACCACATCTGGCAACTTCTCCTCTGAAACGTCTTTCTATAATATCTGCTAGCCTTTCTTTCAAAACATCTATTCTAACATGTTCTAACACGTCAGCCGTAAATGCTTGCATTAACATCAATCTTGCAGACTCTTCAGAAATACCACGAGCTCTAAGGTAGAACAGCGCTTCCTCATCAATTTGGCCAGTTGTCAAACCATGTGAACATTTTACATCATCG
>JASLEN010000251.1 GCA_030151105.1 Dysgonomonas sp. | reverse complement strand
AATAATTGTTACGGATAGTCTTATACTCTTTCAGTATAACCTCTGCTTTATGATAAAGTACAGAGTCAACAATTGCCGAGGGAGTATGATCTATTGGGTATGCATAGGCATAGTTACTATACTTGGGATTATATGTAGGTATTCGAAATATATTTCTAGATATAGGTTTTCCTACCTTTTCTGACTCAATTGCAGCTTCATTATAAAAGTCTACAGCATAATCGGGATAGCCAAATAGATAACCATATCCCCTCCATCTTGCGAACTTTTCATTAGCCTCTATTGTAGTAAGAACGACTACAGGATCAGCGTCTGGAACAAGTCCAAATTGACCATAAAATGACTCTTTTTCTTTTAGAACTTTATTCAACAAGCTCACTCTAACAACACTGAGTTGGATAATACGTCTATTACCTTTTGCTGAAACATAAGGTATCATTACAAACTGTAAATCTGGAATATCAAGTTTATTTACCGCTCGTTGAATTGTTTGAATACGATCTAGAAATTTTCCATGTTCTGATCTATTCAAAACATTTCCACTTATCCGCTTTGCACTATCTGTATTTGCAATAGGAAAAGTGAAAGTAGTGAGCGTACTCATTGGTTTCAAGTCTCCAAGCAGTGTGAATAAAGCTTCATTATCTAGTCCTCGTTGCAATATAGAGTCTATCATATTACGCTCCTGTAAACTCAGAGCATCACTATCATTTGATAGAGGCGTATTCTTTGTAGAAACACAAGCTATAAGAAATACAGAAACAAGAATTGGATATAATATTTTTTTCATAAAAATTACTTGTTGATAATTATATTTTTAGTCTTCTGAGCCTGTTTCACCAATACTTCACCTGATTCCTGTTTAATTATAGAATCACAAAGATCTACTATTTCCTGACGACGATATGAAGAATAATACCAGCTTAAAGCCTCTAGCATAGTTTCACGAATAGCAGCGCTCTCACTCTTGCTAATAGCCAATTCCATATATTCGGACAATCTGTGATGAGCTGTATTATTTCTTATAGAACGTATTGCAACCATCCTTGACTTTTCTTTTGAAGTAGTATCTCTCATATTTTCGATATAACTGGAAGTAAATTCATCACGAGATTTGATCGACGTCAGTATTCTCTCACGTACTTCCTCCTTCTTCAATAGATTATAGTTATTATCTATCACATTCTTCAAAGCTTCTTCCATCACCAGAGGTTCAAAGAACCCTATTGCATAACTAGCTTTAAACATAACTCTCTTGGATGTACTATCGTAAATCATAGCATTAATAACACTTGTTGCTAGTCTTGGATCCCCGTTTTGTCCAATATATTCCATTCCCAATCGACGAATCAGCTCATAAGGATCTGAAATCGTTTGAGCCAAAATATCAATAGTATCATCATTGTCTAACAAAACAGAAAGTTTGACCGCCTCCAATCGTACAGATCCAAACTCTGAGGTTTTATAGGTTTGGTTCAATAGTTTAGAAATCTGCGGATACTTATTCTGATACAGCTTTCTTAAAGCCAAAGCTTGTATATCAGCCTTTTTGTCATTCAATAGAGATAGCCAAAAGTTATCATCCTTATTCTTTAAGGTTAAAGCAGTATTTAAGTCAATCTTTCTTTCTTCTGAAGCAAACTTGAAAGTAGGATCACCTATAATATGTGTCTCAAGATAATTAATATGCTTAGCCCATAAACCAACGCGCACTCCTTCGCTCAATAAACCAATAAGCTCATTTGGGAATTTATCTTGAAGAGAGTTTACTGTGTTAGCTAGCGTTGTTATTGTATTTCCATTGTTAAATATATATGCTCCAGCAATATATTCATCATTGTTGAAAGCTCCATTATAACATGCGTCAAACATTATAAAACGTGCATTTGGCTTTGCATTATATATATCCTCTAGATGAATATCCATATTATGGTTCATTATTGAATCCATTATTGTTGTAGAATCATTTACAAGACACCATTCACGTGGTATTCCTAAATACTTCATATAATAGTCTTCCAATTCTACTTGACTTTGTTTTTTCCGTCTTAGTCCAGAAGCGATTTTACCACGTGTATAGAACTTTATACTTTCTATATTTTCTTGGGGACTTCTAACAGATGGATAGCGATTAATGTACTGTAGATCAGGGGCACCATGTTCATGAAAAAGGGCAACATCTAAATCTTCCCTCTGTAACTCTTCTAGCAAATTATGTTTCATAGGAAAACCATTTTCATAGCCTAAGAATTTAGCCTTGCTACCTGCTTTAAATACACTAGGCAACTGTTCACGCAATGAGATTTGCTCTCCAGACCATGCCTCCAACGCTTCTGAGTTGTAGCCATGTCCTCTAAACATCATAAGATTATCTAGTTTGTTAGAGCTATTACGTTCAGCTACAACCTTCTCCAAATATGCCTTAACCTGATGGTGAGGACTCTCAGCATCTTTACGTACTATTGGTTTGATGCGAGCAGAATATATATTTGAATTTATACGCATCGAAGAGTTAGTTTCCAACGAGTAATAATGTAATAAGGGATTACTTTCATCTTTCTTGAGAAATTTAAACTCGAGCCCAAAATCATCATAAAAACGATCAGATGGGATTGATGATCTGTCCCATTTTAGGGATTGATCCATCTTGAAAGCACTAGATAAATGTTGTCCATCTCGGATCATCGGTATTGGAATATCACCAATCAGGACGCAACCTTCCAATTGAGGCTCATCTCTGTACATCTTGTGGAGTTTTTCTCTAATATTATCTGCATTTCCAGTCTCATCTACCAGAATATATGCTCCAAGACCTTCACTCAATAGCATATCTCGATATGCAAACACAGCATCTTGTGTTGCTTGATATGTTTCTTTATCTATAACTATAGCAAAAGAGGTCTTATACTTTCCTTTGGGGGTGATAGTCTCAATCTGACTATAGATATACAGTGGGAGAAGAAGTAAAATAAGAATTATTATTTTTTTCATTTTATTTGTCTTTTTATAAAATAAAGCCAAGCGTTATCGTAACGCTGCTTTGTTTACCTAAGTTGGTGTCTGGAATTAAAAAAGCATTAATTTTGCTATATGCATTCACACTCTTATTACTGATAGAGAGTGGTACTGTATATTTGATTTCTCCATTGAACTTCCAATAATTCTTATTCAAGAACAGAAAATCTTGATAGAGTAAATCTTTGAATACAGTATGATCTTCTTGTCCTCCACCATAATTCAACTCACCTTTATTAGACAACGAATACTGAACAGAACTACTGATGAGCAATTGACCATGCCAAGGCATATTTCTGTTGAAATTGTATTTGCCATGCACAGCCACGTCATACCTGCTTATACTTTGAGTTGAAACATCAACATTGGGTTGAGGCAGTAGATAAGTATCCTTCAGGTCAGAATGTCTCAAATTCGCCCCTACATTCCACAAGTATCCAGTTTCATTTAGTTTAAATAAATTATATGAGAGAGAGTAGTTAGTTGTTTTATACTCTGATCTTGTTTTTTTGTATAATACTATTTGCCCAACAACTGGGTCATTCGGATCTTTAACTTTATCATAAAAAATGCCATTAATATTCTGATGAGTAAGTTCAGCCATCACTGAATGTTTCAACCCATTTCGTTCAATATTCAAAGCCATGCTACCCCAATAATTATCTCGTAATGCTTGTGAGGTATTTACTATTTGGCCTCCACCATCTATGACATTTTCTCTATCATAGATATATCCTCCCGAAAGCATAAAGTTTAAGTAATCATAAGATACCGAATATTGCATTTCACCTCCAAAGGAGTTGCCCCGATAGTCTCTTTTGCGAGAGTTGCCTGTTGTTTCAGTAAATGCACCTAATCCTTCGAGATAATAAAATGTTGCATCTTGATAAGCATTTTTAAAATCGATATTACTAGTTTCGTGCATATTTTTATAATAGAAAACACCTCCTAGTTTGTGATTAGCATTGATAGCATATATTAATGATGGAGATAATTCAAGAGAATAATATCTATTAAGGGGACGTGGATCTAACTGCTTCGCTCCTGTAGATACATTATAATTTACGCCCAATCCAGTATATAACTTATCTGATAGTTTGGGAAAAGCAATCTTTGTTTCCAAATTATAATATTGTAATCGCCAATCAGAGCTTTTACCATCGGCTATAATAAATGGCATTCCTCTAAATGGATCTATAATTGAGGAGTTGAAGCGAGAGTTTCTCTTTTTCTCTGTTTCTAGCGAAAATTTCCCCCATAGATATGCTCCTTTCAGATCTGTAGCACCTTCAGCCAAGAATAAGAAACCATTATTTTTAGTTCCTTCTTGCTGTTGACGAAATGTACCTTGTGTATGTGTATAGCCACCACTAACGTCAGTATAGTTGAGAAAAGGATAGAGATTATTCCCTGCTGAGTTTAATGTTCCGAGCCACAAATTGGATTGTTTGTACAATTCTAGTTTATCACCTGTTACACTTAGAGAATCAGCAGTTTGCCCCCAAAGCGTAATAGAGAAGAATAAACCTAGCACAAGTAAGTTCGTCTTAGTCTTGATATATGATAATATGTTCATTTTTATCGAAATCATTTATTTAAATATCTTCTAATCTGTGGATTGTTTTGCACCTCAAAGTCTTCAGAAGAGTTATTAGTATCTTGGAATATAATACGTCCATCAGCTGTTGTTTGTAATATCTTACGAGATACACTCATGCCATTATATGTGGCTTTTACTGTTGTATAACCAGCATCTAGAGAAGCTGGGAAACGTTTCTCATTATATTTTGTATCATCTCTCAAACAGTCTACAGCATCCAATACAGCACTTTTGGGAATCTTCACATAAACAGTCTTGTTTGTTGGATTCAGCGGTTGCGCTATATCATTAGGATCAAAAGCATAAGGAAGTTTGTAGATAACCATTCCAGATCCCATTACAGAAGTTAGCCACTGCTTTACGGAAGCTGACTGTTGCCAAAAAGCAGATATCATATTAGGCACAGGATAATCTAATGGCACAGCACCATCTATTTTTTCGACATAAGTTTCATAATCGGCTGTACTGAGATCAAGTAGTGACTCATTTACCTCTTTATGATTTCGTCCTGACATGGCAATGACTATACTATTTCCAGGGTTCAAGGGCACATCTTTTCCTGTTCCATCTATCATCCACACAGACATACCAAAAAGATAGTCATCCAAGCTAGGATCGAACTGTGCAGGTACGCCAGATATTGGAAAGACGTTAGAAATACAAAGACTATCTAGATAGACTATTTCATCTGAGTTATTGTATATTTCATAAAACTGTTCATAAAAATAGTTCGTTTTAGTACCTGATACAGCCTCATACTTTGTTCCTGCGTAGTATATTTCTTTGAATATAAGAGAGGATAAAGTGGAGGGCTCTAATTCCAGTTCTATTGTATCGCCCTCTGTATAGTCGTAAACATAAACAGAAGCCTTATTAGCCTTGAGCAAAAGTTCTGAATTTACTCCAAAAATATTTTTACTTTCTTCAGGAGTGAGTTTTCCTGAAATGTTAAATGTATATACTCCAGGTATAAGATTAGTTAACTCAATATTGTTTCCTACACGAGTCACTTCCTGATTGCTTGAGATCCCATTACCTACTCCGCTGTGATTGGTAATTTTAACTATTAGAGGATTTGTCAAATCACCTTCAAAGTCTTTCAACTTTAATGAAAGTGTTGCTCCAACCTCTTTAAAAGTCTCTACCTGATTATCTGCACAGCCACAAAATGCAACAACAGAGCAAATTAGGAGAAGATATTTTATATATTTATTCATCATATTTTATATTTACCATTTTACTTACCAAGGAATTTTTGCAGATAGTTCTATCCCAAAAAATGATTTAGGATTAAGCTCACTATACTGATCAATTTGCTTCTTTCGAAAACGAGGATTGTATGAAAAAAGATTATTGGCAAAAAAGGATACAGAAAGATTTTTACCAATCTCCTTTGTTAAGTTCAAATTGAAGCACCACAATACTGGCATAGTCTCCTTCACAAATCGATTATCTTTGACATATCTTTTTTTCACAATAGAGGCGTATTCTCCGTTATCTACATCCAAAGGGTCAAAAGGGTAGCGAGCATTGTCTGCAATAGCTATGTAAGCTGTAGGGATACTGTCATTAGAGCGTAGTTGCTGACTAGTATTAATCCATGTAGTAATAGCAGAAAGAGAGACCACAAAGCCTAATTCGGGTATGTTATGCACCACTCGAAGGTTGGTCGCAAAACGGTTTTGCTTATATTTTTCTGATCCAGCATCATATACGCCAACGTATTGAGACTTTAGGTCATCATTGTTGATAAAATATGATTCTGTGCTATCATAAGACTTAGTTTCGATATATCCTCCAGAGAGAATAAAACTAGTTCTGATAGCATCAATTCTAGCTATATTCAAATTGAAATCAAACCCCTTATTCTCGATATGCAGAGAATTACCAGGCTTATTATATCTCACAAAGACATCTCTACTGCTAGCATCATCAAACACCAAGCCAACACCATTGTCTATATATTTTTCATACGCTATTGGTACATAGTTTTGAAAGAAATTATATCCATTTTTCATTTTATCTTGATAGGCAGTAACATTCAAAGAGTGACGTCCTAAGATCAAGTCAAATCCGACTTCTTGTTTTTTATTTTTAGCCAACTTTAAATCATAATTTCGAGTATCAAACACACGAGTGGTCATCAAATACTTAGGACTAGCTATATTTGTCGTTTTGTCAGTATAATTCAATATATCGAAGTAGGCATTCTCGGGATGCAAATAATACAAAGGAGCTGACTTTACAATCTCTCCATAGCCTCCTCTTAAGTAGAGTTTATTTTTCAGCAGCTCGAACGAAATATTTAGTCGAGGTGAGATCTCTGATCTTATATCTTTTTGTTTGTCCAAACGAACTCCTAACTGTAACTCTAGTTCGCGTCCTTCAATATTCATCCTGAAATTCTCTTCAGCGTACAAACCATAGATTTGCATAAAAGGGATATCTTTGTAAGATCGTTCACGGATTGCTTTTCCATTAGAAGCTCCTCCTGAAGGAGGATTGTGAATATCAAATGTTTTCCCTTTCCCAGTGTTTCCATCAGACTTAAAATCGCTTCCTACAATAAATCGATGGCTGGTTATTCCCAACTCTTTTGCGAATACGGCTTTCAATGAAGCAAAGGTGTTCCACTCTTTTCCGGCTACATTATATGCTCCCAAATATGAGTTCGTAGTGCTAAAAGCATAAGCCCCTTGATCGTTTCCATTCCATTGCGTCAGTTGATTTCCATTAATATCGAACATATGGCTATTAGGATCGCGCCCTATAATGGTGTTGTCACTCATAGCTGTAGAATAGATACTTTCTGCCACCTTAGTTAGTGTTTGAAAAGAAGCATCTTGCTGAGTATATGAGGTAGAAAGAGTATATTGCAAACTCTTCAGCCAATCTGCATTAACCAAATATGCTCCATTTGCATTAAATCGAACACTATTATTTTTAGAGAACTTCTTACGTGCTAAATCCTTATCGTCTTGATCTTGCTTCATCTTATCTTTGGCATACAAAAAATCAACACTAAAGTTTGTTCTTAATTTACTCGCAAATGTATTAGAGTATAGAAGCTTCGCTGTATATCTATCATAGGTATTAGCAGCCTCATTCTCTTTATTTAACGAATGTGCATAATCTAACGAAAAGTTCAGATTTCCACTCGTTTTACCCAAACTGTGTCCTGCTGTGGCAGAGGTTTGAGTTATATTAGGATTCATTTTGAATCTCAACTGTAGGGGAGATTTACCTGCTTTGGATCGCACTATCACTGCTCCTGAAGAAGCATCTCCATATTGTACAGATGCGATGCCTTGAATTACATCTACCGACTCAATGTTGTCCGTAGCTATTTGTCGCAAATCAACTCCACTTCCTATTACAGACTGAAACGAGGCACTAGAACCCATTGCAGGAGCTAATGTTTGTAAGTTGGCATTATTACTTATGGGACTATCATCTACTATAATAGAGGTTCCCATACTCCCCATTGCATAGGCATGTGCAGCTTTATTAACCTTTATACTATGTAGTGCTGCTGTACTTGTTTCATAAGCTTCATTCAATCCGCTAAGAGACTGATTACTAGGTACGGATCCTGGCAACAAGTCCAAGACATCAGCCAACGATGCTGCCTGAATATGATCAATTGCAGCTCTGGAAATATTAGTAACTGGTGTTGCTCCTTCTTTTTTTACTCGAGCAGCTACCTCTACCTCTTTAAGGCGAAGACTACTCTGTTCCAACATAAATGTTTCTATTGCTCCATCATGTGATATAGCATATTTTTGTTCAATAGAAATATAGCCCAAGACTCTTACAATAATGTCTGTCGTCTCAACGGGAGCATTGTGAATGCTAAATGATCCGTTTTCATCAGAAATAGCCCACAAACTATATTGAGGCAATATTATAGTAGCTCCTATTATAGGCTCTTTATTGGCTTTGTCTAATACCTTACCTTCGAAAAGGG
>JASLEN010000242.1 GCA_030151105.1 Dysgonomonas sp. | reverse complement strand
TCAAGCCATTCATCATAAACTTGTAGTATTCTGCTTTATACGCTTCCGCATTAGGAATAATACCTAATTCTACCAATTTGGCATCTGCGATGAAATATAGACCGAATAAATCGGCTCTAGTTTCTTCTATCGTAGAGTGATGTTCGCCAAGTGCATTGGCTGGTGTAGTAGCTAAAATCTGTCCTGATCCATGACCTAAACACTCGTGCAAATCGGTATGAAGCACATCAGTAATGAAACCATACTCGTCCATTGATTTTTTCTCTACATCAGACCAGATGAATTCATCGCCAAATCCAGTGTGTTGTGCAGCTTGATCATAAGCCTCCATAATATTCTCGATTGTCACAGACTTTGAACCATGATTTACTCTAATCCAGTTTGAATTTGGCAAGTTAACTCCAATTGGAGTTGCTGGATAGCAGTCTCCTCCAAGCTGAGAAACTGTGATAACCTTAGCTGAAACCCCTTTTACTTCTTTCTTCTTGAATCTGTTATCGACAGGAGAACGATCTTCGAACCATTGAGCATTGCTACTGATAATTTCAGTACGCTTTGTAGCCTCAATATTCTTGAAGTTCACCATTGACTCCCAACTTGCTTTGATACCTAAAGCATCTCCATAAACTTCTGTGAAACCATTTACAAAATCAACATCTGAATGATCATGCACCCAAGCAATAGAATACTCATCGTATGATTTCAGATCTCCTGTTTCGTAGAATTGGATCAATTTAGCAAGAACTTCTTTCTGTTTTGCATCAGTAGCAACATTCTCTGCTTTCTTCAACCAGTTTACTACATTTTGTAAAGCCTGTCCATAAAGTCCACCTACTTTCCAAACTTTTTCTACGAGTTGTCCATTTTCTTTTACCAAACGGCTATTCAAACCATAAGACACAGGAGTAAGATCTTTAGGATTTTTCATGCTAGCATAGAATTTCTCCACTTCTGCTTTTGTGATTCCATCGCCATAATAGTTATTTGCCGAAGTCGCAATCACATCGCCAGATTGATTCACTTTCTTAGCCATCACTGCTGGGTCAAACATCACAGGAGTGATTACAGACAAAAACTCGTCCACAGATTGTCCTTCTACTGTTGGCACATCTTTCTCTGCCAAGGCTTTTACTTCTTGAGCAAAAAACTCTTTAGAGAATGTAGGCAAGAATTTTTCTTCTCCATAATGGTGATGAATACCATTAGAGAACCAAACTCTTTTAAGATAAACCTCTAAAGCTTGAAAATCTGCATTCGTTTTATCTCCTTTATAATTGGTATAAATAGCCTCAAGGGTACGACGGATAGCCAAGTTGTATCTGTTATTTTGATCAAAAAGGATATCACGCCCTTCTAGAGCCGCCATTGATAGATAGTAAATCAATTCTTTTTGTTTCAAACCTAAATCTTCAAATCCTGGCACTTTGTATCTCAAGATCTGTATATCAGCAAATTCGTCCACTTCGTACATAAATTCTTTATTTTCTTTTTCTGTTCCCTTTTGTTTGGTATCGCATGACGATAAACCCAACAACAAAAAGGCTGTCAGCGCTAACGCTACTTTCTTCATCATTAAAATATTTTAGTATAAATAATTCTCTAATGTCAACCTCTCATTACAAACAATGGAGTATCTGAGTGGAACAACATTTTGCGAGAAATACTAGGGCTAAACATACGGGCAAAGATATTTCGCTTACTCGTAGTCAACGATAGAATTTCTATTTTTTCTTCTCTAATAAATTCATCCAAGCTCTGCAGCATATCACTAGTTTCTATCATTTTATAGTTGAACGACAGATTAGGATACTGTTTCGAAAAGTATGTTTTAATACCTTGCATCATTATTTCGTCACGCTTGTCAGACTTGCGAGTCGAAATATGGATAAGAGTCATGGTGATATTGCTCTTGAAAGGCTCTAGTATTTTTGCCATTTGGTCGAACGAAATCAAATCTCGTTGACTAAAATTTGTCAAGAATGCCATCTTTTTCACCGAATTCATATCCGTAAATGGAGTATGTTCTGGAATAGCAACTAGCGGAATACGAGACATCTCGATAACTTCTGCTGTTACACTTCCTATAAGGTCAGCATCCTTCTGATCCTTTCCTCTTGTCCCCATCACTATCAGCGTTGGCTGATAATGCTTAGTAAAAGCAACAATTTCTTCTTCAGGAAGTCCCTCTTTCAACACATACGAGTAATTGACAGGAGGATAGTTTCCTGCTGCAATTTCTGCATCTATCGTATTGCAGAGTTTTTGGATATTTTCTCTCACACGAACTATTACATTCTGAAACTCCTTTTCCTCTTTGCCTTGATATGCAAAGGCTTCAGCCATGGGTAACGCTGTAGGGTAATAAGGATTGAAATAGACATGTAAGATTTTCACTTTGGCATTGATGTCTCTAGCTAAGTTGAAAGCTATACGGCACGCTTTGAGCGAGTAGTCCGAGAAATCAACAGGAACCAGAATACGTGGGCGTCCATCATCTGTACGCTTTGTTTCCTCATCATCATATCTAAAGAGATGACGACTTTCTACAAGGTTGAGTGCTTTGGGTAAGTCAGTAGATTTGATTCTAATTCTTACACCTGGAGATATTGTATCTTCGTCATCTACATTATCGATGTGAACGTCAATATTCTCACTTTCGAGCACCGTTTTCAATATCTGAGCCTTCTCATTGGTATGAATAGCCAGTGTTACAAGTTTATCTTCCATAATTACAGCTTTTTAGTTGGCAGAGTGTATAGAGCAAAAGTCTAAAGCTCTATTTCCTATTCAATGCTAAAGTTAAGCTTTTTTAGGGAATTACAATAATAAGTTTATAGAACTAATTATGAGATAGGAAAAAACAATCCTCT
>JASLEN010000207.1 GCA_030151105.1 Dysgonomonas sp. | reverse complement strand
TAAAAAATGAAACTCAGCCTAGCTTGGCAAATTGTAATTGCACTTATACTTGGTGTGATCGTTGGTTATTGAATAGCGCTTTCTTCAAATCTAGGAATGTAATATGAGACTGATCATTGCTTTAATTCTGCCATGGCTGGTATTTTTTACTGGCAGAACCTTCATTGATGAGTACAATTAATTTTCCACTTTTAACGATGCCATATCCATTGGCTACTTCTTCACGTTTGGGATGTCTTTTTCCCTCCGTATAAACAATTAGTTCGCTTCTTTCCAAGAATTCTTTGCCTATGTCTATTGCAGCAGATAGATAGCCTCCTCCATTATATTCAAGGTCGAGAATCAAGTTTTTCATCCCTTCCTTTTGTAGTTTTTTGCAGGCTTCTCTAAATTCATTGTGAGTAGTGGCTCCAAATCTACTGAGCTTGATATACCCTGTTTCTTTATTAACCATATAAGATGCGTCGAGGCTATAAATTGGAATCTTATCTCTTACGATGGTAAATGCCAAAAGGTCTTCGTATCCTTTTCTCAGAACTTTTACATGCACCTTTGTGCCTTTTTTTCCTCTCAGCATTTTTATAACCTCATTGTTCGGCTTTTTAATTCCAGAAATAATGGTGTCGTTGACATACATTATTTTGTCTCCTGGTCTAATCCCTACTTTTTCGGATGGACCACCTGCTACGGTTTCTATCACATATAAGGTGTCAGTGAGCATGTTGAACGAAATACCAATACCGTCAAAATTCCCTTCTAGAGGCTCTTCCATTTCTTTGACTTCTTTGGCGCTGATGTAAGTAGAATGTGGGTCGAGGTTGGCAAGCATAGATTTTACCACTTCTTCCACGTATTTGTCTTCTTCTTTCAGCTCATCCACGTAGAGGTTCTCGATGTATTGTTGCGTTCTCAGCAGTTTTAGCCCTCCATCACTCAGTCGCATTTGTTGTGCACAACTTAATAATGTGACAAGGAGTAGGCTTATAGTAGCAAGGATTTTTCCTTTCATAGTTTATAATTTGATTGTTGTTTTAATAGAGTGTGAGTATAGTTGCATAAACCAAAGTTTGTTATGCGTAAATATACAAATACTTTTAAGGCTATGAAATATTTATACCTTCGGGAATAAATTTTGTTACATCTCTGCCATATCTCAACAACTCTCTGACTATGGTCGAACTGATATGAGTAAGCTCGGGTTCGGTGAAAAGAACGATTGTCTCTACTCCTGCCAACGTTCTATTCATGTCTGCAATAGTCTTTTCGTATTCAAAATCATTGATTGTTCTGATACCTCTTACAATACAACTAGCGCCTATTTCTTCTGCAAAATCTACAGTTAGGGAGTTGTACGAAACAACAGAAATACGACCGTCGCTCTTATATAATTGTTGTATCATTTCAATCCTCTTTTCGAGTGGAAAGTAGGTCTTCTTTGTGTCATTTACACCTATGGCAATAACTAATTCATCTACTAGCTCTAATGAGCGCTTCACTAACGAATGGTGACCAATGGTGAAGGGATCGAATGTACCAGGAAATATCGCTTTACGTTTCATCTTTTCAATTTTATGATGCAATTATATAAAAATACACCTTTTGTACTGGATGTACAAAAGGTGTATGTAAATAAATCGTTTTTGGCTACTTTTCTTTTATCGATTAGTTCGCCATATCTGATAAGAACTTAATTCTAATGAGTCTTATTTCTTCTTCCGAATACATCCCTAGCTCTTCAACAGCATCTTCAAGGCTATCTGAGTCTGCTTCTTGGAAGTATAGGAAAATATCTTCTACGCTATCTTCATCTATAACTTCTGGGATGAAATAATCTATATTTATTTTTGTTCCAGAGAATACAATAGCTTCTACTTCACTAAGAAGTTCTGCAAATTCCATTCCTTTCGATTCTGCCAAGTCATCCAAAGCAACCTTGCGGTCGATTGCTTGCACAATCTCTACTTTCATTTTAGATTTGTTGGCTACAGTTTTAACTCTTAGGTCTTCAGGTCGTTCTATTTCGTTTTCTTCAACGTGTCTCTTTATTACCTCTAAGAATTCAGCTCCGTATCTTTTAGCTTTTCCTGCACCTACTCCTGGAATATTCTGAAGTTCTTCCATTGTAATAGGGTAGATCGTAGCCATAGACTCGAGCGATGGGTCTTGGAAAATAACGTAAGGCGGTACGTCTAGCTTTTTAGCCATTTTCTTTCTCAAGTCTTTCATTATAGAGAACAGTACAGGATCGGCAGCCGAACCGCCACCTTTCATGTCCATGTCATCTATATCTTCCATTTCCTCATCATCGTCATCAAGAACGATTTTGAATGAAGTCGGTTTTTTAAAGAATGACTTACCTTTTTTGGTAACTGATAGCAGTCCGTAGTTTTCGATATCTTTTTCAAAATATCCTGCTACTACAGCTTGACTGATTACTGCATACCATGTGTCAGAATCGGCATCGCTTCCACTACCAAAAATCTCAAGATCCATGTGTCCATAGGTCTCAATTTCTGATGTTTCCTTACCTACGAGTACATTAACAATATACTCAGTTTTAAATTTTCCTTTTAGCTCATCGACAACTTCAATGGCTGTCACTAATAATTCTTTTGCTTCCACTTCTTTTCGGGGGTTGTTACAATTGTCACAATGACCACAGTTTGACTCATTATATTCTTCACCAAAATAGTGAAGTAATACCTTTTTTCGACACATAGCAGTCTCAGCATAGTTGGCAGTTTCAATGAGTAACTGCTTTCCTATTTCTTGCTCAGCCACTGGGCGTCCTTGCATAAATTTCTCTAGTTTTTGCAAATCCTTATTGCTATAAAAAGCAACACATCGTCCTTCTCCTCCATCTCTTCCTGCTCTACCAGTTTCTTGGTAATATCCTTCCAAACTCTTTGGCATATCGTAGTGAATCACAAACCTCACATCGGGTTTGTCTATTCCCATACCAAAGGCTATGGTGGCAACTATTACGTCTGTTTTCTCCATCAAGAATGCATCTTGATTGGCATTTCTCGTTGCTTGGTCTAGTCCAGCATGATAGGGTAGGGCATTGATGTTATTTGTTTGCAGAATTTCGGCAAACTCTTCTACCTTTTTTCTACTTAAGCAATATACTATTCCAGATTTTCCTGAATGTTGTTTGATAAACTTGATGATGTCTCTGTCAACATCTTTTGTTTTATCCTCAACTTCGTAAACAAGATTATCTCTATTGAACGATGCTTTATAAACGTCTGCATCTAGCATATCTAGATTCTTCTGAATATCTGTCTGCACCTTAGGTGTAGCAGTTGCTGTAAGCGCTATCAGAGGTCGTTTATTTATTTCGTTTATAATAGGCTTTATGCGTCTATACTCTGGGCGAAAATCGTGTCCCCACTCCGAAATACAGTGTGCTTCGTCTATTGCGTAGAAAGATATCGTAATTTTTTTGAGAAATTCTACCGCATCTTCACGCGATAGTGTTTCTGGGGCACAATATAGCAATTTTGTTTTGCCTGCCAATATATCTGCCTTCGCTTGATCAATTGCCGCCTTTGAAAGCGACGAGTTGATGAAGTGTGCAATGGAGTCGTCTTCGCTAAAACTTCTGATTGCATCCACTTGATTTTTCATTAGCGCTATAAGTGGCGATATTATCAACGCTGTTCCCTCCATGATGAGTGCAGGTAGTTGATAACACAAAGACTTCCCTCCACCAGTAGGCATCAGAACAAAAGAGTCTCTTTGGTCAAGTACATTTTGGATAATAGCCTTCTGATTTCCTTTGAAGGAATCGAAGCCAAAATGTTTCTTGAGAGCCTCAGTCAACATGTCTTTATTACTACTCATAATACTCTTTTAATGGTTGTGAAGACCAGAAAAATCACACGAAGGTAAATTCCTAATTCCAGACTTGCAATTTTTTTTATCAACTAATTTGATAATTAACAGTTATACTTTTACGAGTTTTTCAACCTGCCTAAATTTGAACTCTCAATCTGCTCTATAGCATACTGTTGCGTGATGTTGAGTTCTTTTTTGTCTGTCGATGGAGTTGTGTACATTGCTTCCATCATTATTGTTTCTACGATCGAACGTAATCCTCTAGCTCCTAGTTTATATTCTATAGCCTTGTCCACAATATATTCGTAAACGCCTTCTTCGAAGGTAAGCGACACACTATCCATGTCAAAAAGCTTGACATATTGTTTGATTATTGAGTTCTTAGGCTCAGTCAAAATTCTTCTTAGTGCATCTCTGTCAAGATTCTCTAAATGAGTCAATACTGGCAAACGTCCTATGATTTCAGGTATCAAGCCAAATGACTTCAAATCTTGTGGCGATATATATTGTAACATATTATTTCTGTCCACGCCTTCTTTATCTTTTGCAGCAGCATAGCCGACTACTCTAGTATTTAGACGTTGGGCAATTCTTCTTTCTATTCCGTCAAAAGCTCCTCCGCATACAAACAAGATATTTTTTGTATCCACTGCTATCATCTTTTGGTCAGGGTGTTTTCTGCCTCCTTGTGGCGGCACATTGATAACCGATCCTTCCAAAAGCTTGAGTAGTCCTTGTTGTACACCTTCTCCACTCACATCACGAGTGATGGATGGATTGTCGCCTTTGCGTGCAATTTTGTCTATCTCATCTATAAAAACGATTCCTCTTTCGGCAGAAGCCACATCATAGTCTGATGATTGCAATAGCCTAGTCAAGATGCTTTCGATGTCTTCTCCCACATATCCAGCTTCGGTCAACACGGTAGCATCTACTATTGCAAAAGGTACTTCTAACATTTTTGCAATTGTGCGTGCCAACATCGTTTTACCAGTACCAGTGGGTCCTACCATGATGATGTTCGATTTTTCTATCTCTACATCATCTGCCACTTCTTGCATCAGTCGCTTGTAGTGATTGTAAACCGCTACAGAGAGATGCTTCTTGGCACTATCCTGACCAATAATATATTGATCGAGATGTTCTTTTATTTTGATAGGGTTGGGTAGCTTGTTTTTGTCCAATCCATGTTGTTTGACACTTACTTTGCTGTCCAAATTTTCTTTGATGATGGTGTATGCTTGTTCGGCGCAACTGTCACAAATGTCAGCTGATAAACCAGAAATAAGCATGTTTACATCTTGGTCGTTGCGACCACAAAAGCTACACTTACTTTTGTTTCCTTCTTTTTTACTCATTTAAGCCTTGCTTCCTCTTCCCTTATTTTTTATCCTTTGTCATCACTTTGTCAATCATACCATAGGCTTGAGCCTCGCTAGAGGTCATCCAATAGTCACGATCAGAGTCACGTTCTACGTCTTCAAATGGTTTCCCTGAGTGATTTGATATGATGGTGTACAATTCTTTTTTCACTTTACCTATCTCACGTGCAGTGATTTCGATATCAGATGCCTGACCTTGTGCTCCTCCTAGAGGTTGGTGAATCATCACACGAGAGTGCTGAAGTGCAAAACGTTTTCCTTTTTCACCAGCCACAAGCAATACTGCTGCCATAGAAGCTGCAATCCCTGTACAGATGGTAGATACATCACTATTTATAAATTGCATAGTGTCATAGATTCCATATCCAGCATATACTGAACCACCAGGTGAGTTAATATAAATTGAGATATCTTTCCCCGAATCAGCCGAGTCTAGATATAGAAGCTGAGCTTGTATTACGTTTGCAGTATAGTCATCCACTTGTGTTCCCAGGAAGATGATTCTATCCATCATCAATCTTGAGAATACGTCCATTTGCGCAACATTGAGTTGGCGCTCTTCTATAATAGTTGGTGATATATAACTGCTAGTTATAGTAGCATATTGATCTAGTGCTAGACCATTCATGCCTAAATGCTTGGTAGCATATTTCCTAAAATCGTTGTTCATCTTTTATGAAATTTATTTTATGATTTTATTTCGTCTGTATTTTGATATTTTATGTCTAGTTAAACAACTCACTTGCATGTGATGTTCATCGAAAAGAATGACTTATGATACAAAACTTGTGTGCAAGCGGTTTTTTACCCTTCAAACAAAGTTATACATAAATATCTATAACATCCAAAGAAATAGTATAGATGAATATACTAAATAAAATGGATAAAAAAGACGAGTAGCAATAAAATGTTACTCGTCCTTTATTATTTAACGAATCCAGATTTCTCCGATTCTTATTTTTCTTCTGTTGTTGCTTCTTCTGTTTCAAAGAATTTGCGGAATTCATCAAGAGTTACAGTTTTTTCTTCAACTCCTAATTTTTCTTTCAACACTTCAGCTATTTTATTTTCCATTGCTCTGTCAAATAGATTGCGAGCATTTTCCTCATTCTTCAACATGTCGTTAGCATAGTTTTCTACCATTTCTGGTGGAAGACCCATCATGCCATATTGTGCAAATTGAGCTTGAGCAGCTTGCATGGCAATAGATTTCATGTCTTCTTGCTCTATTTTGATTTCGCTGTCTTTTGCAATTTGTTCTTTGATAAGGTGGAATTTCAAATCTTCTTCAATCAAAGGATATTGTTCATCCATTTTTGCAGCATCTCTTTCCTTGTCAGAAGCAAGCATCCAACGTTTAAGGAATGTAGATGGGAATTCAATGTCACCAGCTTTTTTGAATAATAGTTCTTTTGCATCTACTAAGAATTTGTAGTCGCAGTCTGGTTTGAATTGTGCTTGGATAGTTTCTTTTACTTTCTCTTCAAACTCTTTTTCAGTTTTTACAGTTCCTTCACCAAATACTTTGTCGAAAAGCTCTTGGTTCATTTCTGCTTCTTTGTAGCGAGTGATTTCACTTACTTCAAAAGTGAATTCAGCAGGAAGAGTAGTTACTTCCTCTTTGTCCATTTTTAGTAATGATGCTAGTTCAGCAGCATTTCCTTCATAAGCTTTTCCAGGGTTGAATGTTATAGCAGCACCTGGTTTTACTCCGATGAATTTCTTTTGTTCACCAGCTTCTTTGATGTATGAAGGCATGATAACAGCTTCTTCTACTGTGATTCCACCTTCTTTTACTTTGCCATCTTCTAGCTCAGCTATTCTACCTCTGATAAGGTCAGTTTCTTTTGCTCCTTCTTCAACTTTCTCGTATTTGCCATAGTTAGCCTTGTACGATTCTA
>JASLEN010000180.1 GCA_030151105.1 Dysgonomonas sp. | reverse complement strand
CTTATAATGCCTTCATGTAATGATAGTTTTATGCAGCAAGATCCTATTGATGATATGGCAGAGGAGACTTACTTTACTAAGGAAGAAGATCTACCACTTTATCTGGATGGGTTATATCGTTACTATATTTATGGGCATGGTATTGGTGGAACTAATAATGATGCTCATGATAAAGGTTTCTTGGCCGTAAAAGCTGGTAGCCAAATTATATTTGGAGATGTATATAGTGATAATGCAGTGTATGCAGGTAACCCTGATGGGAAAATTGCAGGTACTTACGATACTCCAGCAAATGCGCCTGGTGTGACTTCTCTTAATGCACCATGGACTTGGTTTAAACTGAAAAAAGTGAACTACTTTTTACGTAATTATACGAAAGTCGGTCCTGCTGAAGACCTTAAGAAATGGGCTGCAGAAGCATATTTCTTTAAGGCTTGGGATTATTATATTAAACTAGTTGCTTTGGGTGAAGTGCCTTGGTTGGAAGAAGATTTAAATATAGATTCACCAGAGCTATACTCAGCACGTACTCCTCGTACTGAGCTAGTAGATAACATTATGAAGTGTTTAGACTTTGCAGTTGATAATCTAGAGGATACTTCTAAACCTGCCAATCGAGTGAACAAAAATATGGCATTGTTTCTTAAAGCACGTTTTTGTCTATTTGAAGGAACATTTAGAAAGTACCATACTGAATTAGGTTTAGAATCAACAGCTAACTTCTATTTGCAGGCAAGTAGAGATGCTTCTAAAGCTATTATTGATCAAACAGACAAGTATCAACTTTATAAAGATGATAAAATTAAAAACTCTTATTGGAAACTCTTTACTCTAAAACAAGTGCCAGAGGCTGACGGAAATAAAGAAGATATTCTGGCAAGAGTGTATAATGGAACTAAGCTAGGACATGATAATCCTAGATATGTAGGCTTTAATAATCATACTCGTTATTCTATGGGAGCTACTGTAGCCATGACAGAGGAATACCTATGCATCAATGGAGAACCTATCTATACTGGAGGCTCTAAAGGTAGTTATCAAAAAAATCCACTATTCAAAGGTTATGATGGAATGTGGGAAGAATTGGATAATCGTGACCCTCGTCTAACTCAAACAATCAATAAACCAGGAGAATATGCTTCGGTATTTGACTATGCTAAAAATACTTATGGTATAGAAGAAACAGGAATCATTTATCCTATGGTTATTCACCAAACTGGTGGAGGTACTCCAATTAAAATGTATAATTCAACAGTAACAGGTTATAGATTTATAAAACATTGGATGCCAGATAAAGCTGAGTGGGATGCTAATGCTAATGGTAAGCAAACAGCACATATGTTTCGTTTGGCAGAAGCAATGCTTATTTATGCAGAGGCTAGAGCTGAGTTGAAAGAAATAACCAATGAGGATTTGGATCTAACTGTCAATAAATTGAGAGAGAGAGCAGGTTTTGATTTTGTAAAATATCCAAAATCTAAATTAACATTGCAAACTATACCTAGTGATCCTCGTCTTGATGACATATATGCAGAGAAATTAGACTATTCTGTAGCACCAATCTTGCGTGAGATTAGAAGAGAACGTAGAGTTGAACTAATGCTAGAGGGCTTCAGATACGAAGACTTAATGAGATGGAAAGCTGGGAAACTGTTTACTGTACCAGTACGTGGAATGAAGATGACTCCAGAAAAAGTAGCTCTTTATGATGGGCGTATTGACAAAGTGAACCCAAAAACAGGATATAAAGAAACAGCTTATCCAAATATTCAGATTGGAAATGATGTGGTAGTAGATTCTGAAAACTTTATAGTTCCATGGCCTAACTCACCAACTATCATCAATGGTAATATGCCTTGGAATGATAGAAGGTATTATTATCCAATACCTCTAAAAGAATTGCAATTGAATCCTAAATTGGTGCAAAATCCAGGATGGAAAGATATCAGTCGATAATAGCTGATTTTAGAAATCTAATAAAAGAATAAAATGAAAATATATAAATACATATCGCTAGCGCTAATCGCTTCGCTTACATTGCTTGCAGCATGTAGCGATGATGACAAAGATGTGAAGGCTGTGAATATTGTAGTTAAACAAGCGAAACCAGAAAGTGGTGATGTATCAGTTATTACAATGAATGATAATGAACCTTTACAATTGGAAGCTTTTATTATGCCTACAAATACAGCTAATCAGTCAGTAACTTATGAACTGTGGGGTAAAGGAAATGGGTCCATAGAGATTACTCCTGATGGATTGATGACTTCATTGTTGAAGACTCCTGAAACTGGGATTATACCTATTCCTCTAGGTACGGATACAATCATTGCTAGAGTGAATGATGGTTCTGGTGTGTTTGTAAAGCACCCTGTAAGAGTAAATAGCCATATCGTATTGGTTACAAGTATTACTCTAAAATCTGATGGACTAAATGTACAGATTGAGAAAGATCAAACTTTTGATTTAGCTAAACAAATCACAATAAATCCAGAAAATGCGTCTAATAAATCAGTGAAGTACGAGTCTCTTAATGAGTCTATTGCGACTGTAGATGCAAATGGAGTAATTACAGGAGTAGGCGAGGTTGGTCAAACAACCCATATTAGAATTACATCTCTGGATAGAGCTGCTAAGGTAGCCGAAAGCCAAGTGACTATTATGGCAGAATCATCTCCGTATGAAGAGCTAGCTATTGATAAATGGAAATTATCATCAAATCTTGTAACGAAAGAAGGGTCTTTTGAAAACTTATTGTTAGAGGATAATGGTAAATTTTGGGCCCCAGATATTAAAAGACGCCCGATCTATAGTCCAGCTTGTTGGTTAGATATTGATTTGGGTGAGGTACAAAAAATAGGACAAATTGCTTATAGGCATCGAAGTCTTAATTATGGACACTTACAGCTTCATTCTTTTAAACTACAAGTTAAGAAGTTGTCTAGTGATGAGTGGAAAGATATGGGAGTGTTTGAGACTATTCCTTTAAATACAGATCTTATGCAAACTTTCGAGTTTGATCCAGCAGAGGTACAATTTGTTCGATTAAACTTTATCAAAGGTCACTTAAGAGATGGGAAAACAGATTGGGATTATGAGGAAGATGGGAATGTTTCTGTCGGAAATGTAAAACTATATCGTTATCTAAAATAATAGAAGAATAATCTATAATTGTTTAAAATAGAAAAGGAGCTGATTAATTCAGCTCCTTTTTTCATTCAAAATAAGGGAAGCACACTTTACAGCGTCACTATACCTTTAATTTCAGAGGTTTGCTTATAGTAATTGACTACTTCATCAGCATCCTTTACATGCACCTTTATTGTCAAACTAGTATATTTCCCATTCTTGCTATCTCGTGATGAGAAACTAGCCTTTTCATCATTAGCAAAGATACCTTGCACTTGTGCTATTGTTTGCTCGTCGGTAGGGACAATGAATTTAAAAAGATAATCGGACGGGAAATTTGTATTTTCTTCTAGCTTCTCCTTAAAGTCAATATAAAAATCAGACGCTTGTTGATTTTTATCATTTTCGAATATTTCAAATTTTTCTTTCATATACATATAGTCTTCAAATCTTATACCAAGAATATAAATCGGACAAAAGGGCAGCCTAATTATCTTTCTACTTTTCTACTTTGTTTCACTTAGAGCTGTTTAATATCATCCACTTTTATGAGATCGTAAAGAGAACTATTATTTGCTTCTCATTATCCACTCCATAGCTCTTCATGAAGCAAGATCTCTTATGTCCTAAAGCCAATGATGATAACGAAAAGAGTATATAACGTTTTCATGGTAACTTAAATTTATAAAGAAGAGTCCGTTTTTTATTAAAATAGCTCAGGATATAACTTTCGAGAGATGCAGTGTGCATGATTAGTGATGTCATCATCTAGAAAATTTTTCCATGCCAGTCGGTCAAATTCTTTTTCAAGAGCTTGACATACTTCAAAGTCTTTGTCGGATACTTTATAGCCTGCATCATCTTTAGAACCAGATATGGAAATTTCGAAGCAATTAGGCTGCACCCAAATATGGGCTTTTTGGTCGAAAAGGATTACTTCTTGCGGTTGCTCCAATTCGTTGTGCCCTTGTATT
>JASLEN010000147.1 GCA_030151105.1 Dysgonomonas sp. | reverse complement strand
GACGGAAAAAGTGGTAAATACAATAAAAAGAATTAATAGGAAAACTTGTAACTCGTTTACTAGTAACTGTAACTATATATGATAACTATAATTTTTTACATACTAGCGGCATTGACCATCGGTACGGCAGCTATGACTGTGCTGTCTCGTAATCCAGTAAATAGTGCTGTGTTTATGATTGTCTGCTTTTGCTCCATTGCTGGACATATGTTGATGATTGATGCTCAGTTTTTGGCATTGGTTCAAATCCTAGTTTACTCAGGTGCAATCATGATCTTGCTTATCTTCACATTGATGTTGATGAATTTGAAGGAAGAACATGAGCCCAAAAAGAAAATAATGAGTAGAGTGGCAGCAGCCATATTAGCAGGACTAACGATGTTGGTTGTGCTAATGGTTTTGGTTAGAGCAGATGGCGTAATGGCAGAGGCAAAGGCTACTGGAGTAGAATTTCAGTCGGCAAATGTGATTGGTCAGGTGTTGATGAACGAGTATCTACTTCCGTTTGAGTTTGTGTCTATCTTGCTGATAGCGGCAATGGTGGGAGCAGTATTGATTTCGAAAAAAGAAAAGCAAGCATAAGATATGTTGAATAATATTCTAGAACAAGTAGGAATCAACAATTACCTTATACTCACAGCTTTGCTGTTCAGTGTGGGATTGTTAGGAGTTCTTTATCGCAGAAGTACAATAGTGATGTTGATGTCAATAGAGTTGATGTTGGCGTCGGCAAATTTGTTGTTGACAGTGTTTTCTGTTTATCATCAAGATGCTAGTGGACAGGTTTTTGTCCTGTTTTCGATGGCAGTAGCAGCCGCTGAAGTGGCTGTAGGATTGGCAATATTAGTGGCTATATATAGAAATATGGGAACGATTGATATTGATGAACTTAAAAATTTGAAAGGATAACTATAGATGGAAACAATATTGATTTTAATACTTCTACTTAGCCCTCTTTTTGGATTTGTGTTCAATTTAGCTTTGGGTAAAAAGATTGCAAAGCATCTACCTGGTTGTATTTCTACAACGATGGTGTTGATTAGCTTTGTGATTTCGGTATATTTCTTTGCTCAGATATTAACAACAGGTCAAGCTATTGAGGTTCATTTGTTTGATTGGATGAAACTGAAAAACTTTAGTGTTGATCTAGGTTTCCGTCTCGATCAACTTTCTATTCTTTGGTTGTTGTTTGTTACAGGAATTGGCGCTCTTATTCATTTGTATTCAATGGGATACATGAAAGGAGATAGACATATAGATCGTTTCTTCGCTTATCTCAACTTGTTCATTTTCTTCATGTTGGTGCTCGTAATGGGAAGCAACTTGTTGATGATGTTTATTGGTTGGGAAGGTGTAGGACTTTGTTCTTATCTATTGATTGGTTTCTGGTTTAGAAATCATGAATATAACAATGCGGCTAAGAAGGCATTCATAATGAATAGGATAGGGGACTTAGGTTTCTTAGTGGGACTTATTACTCTAGCTGTTCTGTTTAATACGATTGACTTTGTAGAATTGCAAGCCAAAACGGTTATGTTTTCCAATGCTCAATTGGGAATGTTGAGCATTGCTACACTTGCTCTATTTATTGGAGCTATTGGTAAGAGTGCGCAGATTCCGTTATTCACTTGGTTGCCAGATGCTATGGCGGGACCAACTCCCGTATCAGCTCTAATCCATGCTGCAACGATGGTTACGGCAGGTATCTTTATGGTAACACGTTTGAATTTTGTATTCTCATTGACTCCTGATGTGATGCTATTTATTGCCATCATCGGAGCGGTTACTGCTTTATTTGCAGCAACTATCGGATTGATGCAGAATGATATAAAGAAAGTTTTAGCTTACTCTACAGTCTCGCAACTCGGATTGATGTTTCTAGCTGTGGGCGTAGGAGCTTATCATGTGGCTGTATTCCATGTGGTTACGCATGCTTTCTTCAAGGCTTGTTTGTTCTTAGGTTCTGGATCAGTGATTCATGGAATGGGTGGAGAACAAGATATGAGAAAAATGGGCGGTCTGAAAGCTGCTATGGGTGTTACTTACATAACATTCTTAGTATCAACCTTGTCTATTTCAGGAATACCTCCGTTTGCAGGTTTCTTCTCCAAAGATGAAATCATGTTGGTGGCATTCCAAGCTCATCCAGCACTTTGGGCACTAGGAGCTTTGGCTTCGTTGATGACTGCATTTTACATGTTCAGAGTACTTTACCTTACATTTCACAATGAATTTAGAGGTACTGCCGAACAAAAAGAGCATTTGCACGAATCGCCTAAAACTATGACACTTCCATTGATAATACTTGCTATATTGGCAGTTGTGGGTGGAGTTATTAGCTTGCCATTTGGATACAATTGGTTGACTGATTACTTGCAACCTGTATTGCCACAGTTGGCAGATATACATCATGAGTTTAGTGCTACTAATGCAACAATAATGGCTGTTTCGGTGGTCATTGCTGTTGTGGGATGGTTCTTTGCTTACAACAAATACGTAACTAAGAAAGAAGTACCTGTTGCAGACGACCAATATACAGGCTTTGCAAAAGTGGTTTACAATAAGTTTTATATAGACGAAATCTATGACATTGTTTTTGTGAGAACTACCTATTCTTTGGCTAGTTTCTTCAGCAATATCTTTGACAATCTAGTTAGAGGAATCATCAACTGTGGAGGAACGTTAGCTACATGGCTTTCTAGCCCACTTTCTAAGTTGCAAAATGGAAGTGTAGGCTTCTATATGTTTTTCCTTGTCTTAGGTTTTTGCTCTATTGTAGCTTATGTGTTTTTAGTATAAGTCGAGTATAAGGTCAGTATAAGAAGACTATAATAAACGATATAATATCAATATAATATAAAATGAATATTGCTCTCATATTAATAATTCTGCTTGTAGGTGCTATTGCAACCTATTTGTCAGGAAATAGATTAGCAAGAATTACGGCATTATTATTTGCTGTAGCATCAACTGTTTTTTCGATTGCCACATATTTCAAATATGGTGTCAGTGGTTGGGATAGTAAGTATTTATGGATTCAAGATCCTGAAATTTATTTCTCACTCAATGTGGATGGACTTTCCATTGCCATGTTGCTGTTGACAACAATTTTGTTGCCAATTATCTTGTTGACTGCTACTTCTCAGGTGTTTACACGAGAAAAACTGTTCTACAGCTTGGTCATGTTCATGGCATTTGCAATGGTGGGAGCTTTCTTGAGTAGCAACGCCATATTGTATTATGTGTTCTGGGAAATGTCACTAATCCCTATTTATTTTATAGTAGTGCTATGGGGCAATGGTGAAATTGAAAATAGACGAAAAGCGGCAATGACGTTCTTTATGCACACTTTTGCAGGATCGTTGTTTATGTTGGCAGCTATCATTTATTTATATACCCAATGTGGTAGTTTCCAGTTAGAGGCATTCTATTCTTATGCAGCGAACTTGTCAACTACTGAACAAATCTGGATATTCTTAGCATTCTTTTTGGCTTATGCCATTAAGATTCCAATCTTTCCTTTCCACACTTGGCAAGCTGATATCTATAAGCGTGCTCCAGCTGTGGGAACGATGTTACTGGCAGGATTGATGTCCAAAATGGGTGCATATAGTATTTTACGCTGGCAAATTCCTGTAGCTCCAGAAGCGGCAGAAATATTGAGACCTTATGTCATGGTATTGTGCGTGATAGGAGTAATATATGGAGCTTTCATTGCTTTGCAACAAGATGATTTGAAACGTTTTATGGCATTTGCATCTTTGTCGCACGTTGGTTTTGTGGCGGCAGGAGCTTATGCTTTGACATACGATGGAGTTCAAGGATCTATAATTTTGATTCTAGCTCATGGTTTTGCCATTGTAGGTCTATTCTATGCTGTAGAATTGATCAGAGCCAGAACCGAGAAAACTAAAATTAGTCAGTTAGGAGGAATAATGCATAAAGCACCTAAGTTCGCTCTGTCGTTCTTTATCCTTACGCTAGCGGCTATTTCTATGCCTATTTCGTTCAACTTTGTAGGTGAGTTCACAATATTGTTAGGGGTGTATCAAGTGAATGTTTGGTATGCAGTAATCATTGGATTGTCACTTATTTTTGGAGCATTCATCTTCTTGAGAATGTATCAACATACTATGTTGGGCAAAGAGACTAGCGAAGAATTTGGCGATTTGTCTATCAAAGAAGGTTTCGTTTTTGTAGCTATTATAGCTGTTATCATCTTCTTTGGAGTATATGCTTCACCAATATCAGATTTGATAGAGCCATCTGTAAAAGAGGTTTTAGCGAATATAAAATAAACAGTTTTCAGGAACTGATTGAAATTTTGAATAATAATAAAGCAATAACAAGGTTTTGAGCCTTTATTGATAATATTTAGTCGATATATAATGAGTACATTAATTGCAATCTCAGGTTTAGGTATATTATGCCTTATTTTGGAGATATTTGATTTGAGAAAAATTCTAGTACCAGTCACCCTTTTGGGCTTGGCTGCTATATTAGGGTTTAATATTGCCGAAATAGCATTAGAAAATAACATTTTCGAAATAGAGTCTTATGGCATGATTCAAGAGACTGGATATTCAAGAGGTTTTTCCATGTTATTTGTCATATTGCTATTTTTCATCCTATTGATGAGTCCTAAGTTCTACGAGGAGCGAATGACCAAAATATCAGACTATGTATCTCTTAAAGTCTTTTTGACCGCAGGAGCTGTGGCAATGGTATCGTTCGGTAACTTTGTGATGTTTTTTGTAGGGTTAGAGGTATTATCAATTGCAGCTTATGTTTTGGCAAGTAGTAAACCAGACAACTTGAGTAGCAATGAAGCAGGAATGAAATATTTCTTGATGGGAGCGGTAGCATCTAGCTTTGTTCTATTTGGATTAGCCCTTATCTATGGAGCTACGGCTTCATTCAACATGAAAGAAATAGCAGAAGCATTGGTATCTAATAATATTGTAGATGGTTCGTGGATGACTCTTGGGTTGATAATGCTAAGTGTGGGTATGTTCTTCAAAGCATCTATTTTTCCCTTCCATTTCTGGGCGCCTGATGTTTATCAAGGTTCACCTACTATCACAACGGCATTGATGAGCACACTTGTAAAAGTGGCTGCTATTGGTTCATTCTTCTATATTGTCTCTGGTCTGTCGGTGGCTATGACCGACACAATGATTTGTGTAGTGGTAGTGTTATCAATCTTGACGATGACTGTTGCAAATATTACTGCATTGAAACAAACTAATATCAAACGTATGATGGCATACTCTGGTATTTCTCATGCAGGTTTTATGATAATGACATTAATTGTTGCTCCTGAAGCTGGTAATACGGTGTTGTATTATGCAGCAGCATATTCATTTGCAGGTTTGGCAGCATTTGGAGTTATAATGGCAGTATGCAAAGACAAAGGAAACGAAGAGGTATCAAATTTCTACGGATTATTCAATCATAAACCATTCTTAGCTGTTATTTTGGTAGCAGCATTGATGTCTCTAGGAGGTGTACCTATCTTTGCAGGTTTCTTTGCAAAATTTTTCCTTTTCAGAGAAATGTTGGGTGTGGGACAAATCTTGTTGGTGATTGCTGGAGTTATCAATTCAATAATCGCTATTTATTATTACTTTGGTGTCATCAACGTAATGTTTACTAAAGAAAGAGAAAGTCAAGAAAAACTTGATGTGCCTGTTGTATATACAATTGCTGCAGCAAGTGCAATAGCCTTGAATGTTATTATAGGTCTAGCTCCTTCATTAGTAATGAGTTTTGCCTTGCATTGAGAACTTTAGAGAAGAATAGCTGCTATTTAGTAACACTTTGTGACTAATTATTAGAATAGTTCAAATCTTTTGTAGTAGTTTTGTATTTAGCACTATGCAACATTTACAAGACAATGAAAAGGTTAATACTATTATCTACGCTATTTTTTTTACTTACCATTTCTCTCAAAGCACAGACAATTGGTAATTCTGTAACTCTTCCAAGATTACAATTAAAAGTTCAATCTATTGATCTGATATTGAGTGATATTGATCTGTTTATAGGTAATAAGCCCAATGGTTTACATTTTCCTATCAGTAAGATCGTTTTTTCTCAATTAGAAGATTTAACTTGTTTTGAAGTGGTAGGGATTGATAATTCATGGAATGACTTATTTAAGTTCGGTGAAGTTCCTTATGGATATGTGATTGTTCACAATCGGCTCTATTTAGTGGCTATTGAGGGCTATCATGAAGTGGACTTGACTTCAGTTTTCGATTATACGGATAAAGAGAAATCTTTTACAAAAGGGGGAAGACCATCGGCTTCAATCAATAGAAATCCGATATGGTTTTTTGAGTATAGAAATGGTCAATCATACTTGATAAGTGTTTCAGACCTAGATGTTTTGAATTAATTAGTTAAAAACCAACTTTGATAATACGTTTTCTAAAATGTTAAGAATTTTATTTTCAGCAATTTTATTCTTTTGTTCTAGCTTATTTATTTCATCTCAAGTACCTTCGGGAAATCGCATTTTACCTTTGTTAGGAGTGTCTGATATAGCAGTAGAGTCAGCTCTACGAGAAGTCAGCACGTATATTAGTAAAAAGCCTCAAGGATTGAAATTTCCTGTTAGTAAAGTTCTTTTCAAGCAGATAGAAGATGGTTTTAGTTACGAGATTTCAGGAATTGATAATTCGTGGGCTAATTTGTTCAATTATGGAGAGTCTGCCTATGGGTACGCGATAGTGGGAAATAGACTTTTTGTGATTATGGGATTAAGCAATGAGGATATTGATTTGAATAATATCTTTATTTGTGATTTTGAGTCTAAGACTTTTACGACAACAAATAGACCTCCTACAGGAATACTCAGAAACCCTAGATGGTTTTTTGAATACAAGAATGGAGCAACAATAAAAATCAAAGAAGAAGATTTAGATATTCTTGACAAATAACATTATCAGATATAACTATCGTTGATAGGTTATACTGGGATGGACAAACAACATTCGGCGCAAGCCAATAAATAGGTCTGAGACCTTAAAAAATACTACAAAGGGCTTTGCGATTAGCGTAAGCCTTTTTTATTTGATATATTTGCTAGTTATATTAAAGTAGAAAATGATGAAGAAACCTCTTATATTTATAACAAACGATGATGGCTATCAGGCTAAAGGTATTGCAGCTTTGATAGAAAGTGTGAAGGATTTGGGCGAAGTAGTTGTGGTGGCTCCAGACGGGCCACGTTCAGGCTACTCAAGTGCTATTACTTCCATCACTCCACTTCGTTTTTTTCCGCATAAGATAGAAGAAAATCTCAAGATATACATCTGTACAGGTACACCAGTGGATTGTGTGAAGTTGGGTATTGGAGAAATATTGGGTGGACGACTGCCAGATTTAGTTATCACTGGAATCAATCATGGTGCTAACTCGGCTGTTAGTGTTTTATATTCGGGTACGATGGGAGCAGCAATTGAAGGCTGTCTGTTTAAAATCCCTTCTGTTGGATTTTCGTTGCTCGATCATGCTTATGATGCGGACTTTTCGGTTTGTCATAAATATACTCGCTTGATTAGCGAGAAAGTGCTTGTTGAAGGATTGCCAGAGGGCACTTGCTTGAATGTAAATATTCCAGCGTCTAAAGATATTAAGGGAATCAAAATTGCTCGCCAAACCAAAGGAAAATGGGTAGGAGAGTATAAGAAATCTGCTGATGGAGGCAATCACGATGTGTATTGGCTCACAGGGCAATTTTCGAATGAAGAGCCAAATGCTGTAGAAGCTGACGAAAATATATTAGCTGAAAATTATGTAGCTGTAGTTCCTGTCAAGGTTGATATGACTGATTACGACTATATTGCAAAGATAAAAAGCTGGGAGAGTTTATAATTTAGACTGAAAAAATAGATATGAAATATTTTCTAATTGCGGGTGAGGCTTCGGGCGATTTACATGGCTCCAATTTAATTGCTGCCCTGAAAGAAAAAGATCCGAATGCCGATTTTCGTTGCTTTGGAGGAGACCTCATGGAGGCTCAAGGGGCGACTGTACTCAAGCATTATAAAGAGATGGCTTTTATGGGTTTTATTCCTGTACTGCTCAACTTGAGGACGATTCTGCGCAATATGAAAATATGTCAAAAGGCAATAATGGAGTATCAGCCAGATGTACTGATACTTATTGATTATCCTGGATTCAACTTGAAAATAGCGAAGTATATATCAGAAAAGTCTAACATTCCTGTTTATTACTATATTTCGCCAAAAGTGTGGGCTTGGAAGGAATACAGAGTTAAATCGTTCAAAAAATATGTGGATGAGATGTTCTGCATTCTCCCTTTTGAAGTTCCTTATTTTCAGAAACATAACTATAAGGTTCACTATGTAGGAAATCCTACAGTGGATGCCATATCAAGCTACGAAGAGGAAAATAGCGAAGATACTAAAGAGGCCTTTGTCGCTGAAAATCAGTTGGAAGGAAAGCCTATAATAGCTCTATTGGCAGGTAGTAGAAAGCAAGAGATAAAAGATAATCTCCCTTCTATGTTGCAGTCTATTAGTGATTTGAAAGATTATCAACCTGTGATTGCAGGTGCACCAGGTTTAGAGGAGGAATATTATAAAGAATATATTGGAAATAGCAACTGCAAGATTGTTTTTGGGCAAACTTATAGAGTGCTTACTCATGCTGATGTTGCGTTGGTGACATCGGGTACGGCAACGCTCGAAACGGCATTGTTTAGAGTGCCTCA
>JASLEN010000482.1 GCA_030151105.1 Dysgonomonas sp. | reverse complement strand
GCTTTGCTATTATCCTAATGTTGAGGTTATTCAATTGGGCGGTGTTATTCGTAAAAATTCAGTGTCGGTAGTTGGAAACTTTACAGATAACATGTTGAAGCATTTATCCTTCAATAAGTTGTTTCTAGGAGTTGATGGCTTAGACCCTGAATCAGGATTGACAACCAGTGATATGAATGAGGCGTATCTGAATACAATGATGATAAAAGCCTCTAAAGAAGTTATTGTACTAACTGATTCCTCTAAGTTTGCAACTTCAGGGTTTTGTAAGATATGTGATCTAGAAGATATTGATCATATTATTACAGATACAAATGCTCCTGCTGAAGTAATAGAGGCTATCAGAGAAAAAGGCATAGAAGTGACATTGGTATAGCATCTTTCTTAGAGTTGAATAAGATTTAAAGTAATATTTACAGATCGTAGATATTACTTTTTTTTGTTATAAGTGAGATTGTTTTCTCTTTTATCTGTCGTATAACATAACGTAACGAATCAAATCGAAACCTTAAATGTTTCGATTTGTTTTGAGTTTTCGTTTTTTTTCTCTTATTTTGTAAACAAGAGAAATGCAAAAGAATTATAATATTCATTGCATCGCTATTCTTAACAATTAAATATAAAACAAGGCATAATGGTAACATATGATGTAATTATTATAGGCGGTGGAGCAACTGGTGCAGGCATATTGAGAGACTGTGCTAAGAGAGGCTTGAAGGCATTGCTTATCGAAAGATTCGATATAGTGGCTGGTGCTACAGGTGGAAATCATGGGCTGTTGCATAGTGGTGCTAGATATGCCGTATTTGATGGAGAATCGGCGAGAGAATGCATTGAGGAGAATTTGATTCTTAAACGAATAGCACCACAATGTGTAGATAATACAGGAGGATTGTTCATCACACTTGAAGGTGAAGATATTGACTATCAAGCGAAATTTGTAGAAGCTTGTACAAGATCAGGAATCGAAACAAAAATTTTAGACCCTAAAGAAGCAATGAGGCTAGAGCCTTCTGTCAATCCTAAACTTATAGGAGCAGTAAGAGTTCCAGATGCTTCGGTCGATCCATTCAAGTTGACATTGGCAAATGTAGTGGATGCAAAACGATATGGAGCAGAACTGCGTACTTATTGCGAAGTAACTGGGCTTATTGTTAATCAAGATAGGGTAGAGGGTGTGAGAGTTCTCGATAAGTTGCAAAAAAAGGAAGTCGAAATTCGTGCCAACTTTGTCATAAATGCAACAGGGATCTGGGCACAAACCATTGCTAAACTAGCACCTGTTAAACCTATTACGATGTTTGCAGCCAAGGGTTCACTGTTGATAATGGGGCACAGACTTAATAATATGGTGCTGAATAGATGTCGCAAACCTGGAGATTCTGATATATTGGTTCCTTGTGATACGGTTTCTGTTATCGGTACAACATCTATACATATTCCGTATGAAGAAATAGATCATCTAACCACTTCTCTCGATGAGGTAGATAGCATCATCAAAGAAGGTTCTCTACTGGCTCCAGCTATTGCAACAAATAGAATATTGCGAGCTTATGCGGGCATACGCCCATTGGTAGCAGCTGATGATGATCCTTCGGGGAGAAATATAAGTCGAGGAATTGTCCTTATCGATCACGAAAAACGTGATGGACTGAAAGGTTTCATCACCATAACAGGAGGTAAACTGACAACATATAGGTTGATGGCAGAACTGACAACAAACCTTATTTGTCAAAAAATGGATATCAATAAAGAATGTACTACTGCTGTGGATTCTTTAGCGGGATCTACGGTTGATAAAGAAAGTGTAAAACACAAATTGCACAATCTGGCTCCTTATCAGAAAGAAACGCTTGCTGTTAGATATGGAGATATGCTTCCAGACAAGAGCTTGTTAGCAATAAAAAATAAAAATATAGTCTGCGAATGTGAAAACATATTGGTGGACGAAATGAAAGAAGTGATAGACAAGTTTCATATCGAAAACTTAGCAGACCTACGACGAAGAACTCGTATGGGAATGGGAACTTGTCAAGCTGTGATGTGTGCCTGCCGATCAGCCTCTATTATGGACGAAGTGAAAAATACAGATACGTACAACCCTAATCTGGATTTATACAAGTACATAGATACGAGATGGAAAGGTATGCGAACTGTGGCTTGGGGCGATACATTGAGAGAGGCAGAGTACATGACTTGGATATACAAGGGTGTATGTGCCGACCTAATAAAAGGCGAAGAACTGAAAGAAGAATTGGGAACAAACTAATCTGCAAGACTATGAATTTTGATACTATTATAATTGGTGGAGGATTGGCAGGACTAGCAAGTGCAATAGACCTGCAAAAAAGAGGACAAAGGTGTGCTGTTATCAGTTTAGGACACAGTTGTTTGTATTTCGGTTCGGGGTCTTTTGATTTATTGAATACACTTCCTGATGGTTCTTCGGTGAACAATCCTTTGGAGGCAATAGACAAGTTGATAGAGCAATCTCCTTTGCATCCTTATTCGAAACTTGGTAAAGCAAATTTTGCAAGTAAAGCGAAATGTGCTAAAGAATTACTATTGGAAGCAGAAGTGGGTGTGCAAGGATCTGCTGATAACAATCATTTTAGACTATCGCCAATTGGAAGTACAGCTTCTACATGGCTTACTCTTGATGGATATCCAACTTTCGATGGTTCAAATGTAGGATGGAAGAAAGTAATCATTGTTTCACCAGATGGCTATCTTGATGCTTTAAGTCGATTTGTTAGAAAAGAGTTTTCGAAACAGGAAATAGAATGTCAGATAGAACTATTTACATTGCCTAGCCTCGATAAGATAAAGGATAATCCAACAGAGTTTCGTTCCGAAAATATAGATAGAATGTTCAAAGAGCATCCAGAGCAAGTGGATGTGTTGGTCGATATAATTTGCCAAAAAGCGAATGCTAGTCACGATGCTGTCTTGATTCCTGCGTGTTTCTCTGACAATCAGATATTGGATAAGGTGAAAGCTAGAATTCAAAATGAGAATGTTTTCTGGTTGCCAACAATGCCACCTGTAGTGAAAGGAGTAGATACGGAATATAAGCTGCGACAATATTTCAAGAAACTAGGTGGAGAGTTTTTCTCTGGAGATTCTGTAGTCAAAGGAGAATTTGAAGGCAATAGACTGAAATACATATACACCAAGAATCATGAGGATATGCCATTCTGTGCAAATAACTATATTCTGGCTACAGGCAGTTTCTTCAGCAAAGGTCTTTTAGCTACACATGAGCATATTATAGAGCCTATATTTGGTTTAGATATAGCCTCTAGCGACAAACGTGAAGACTGGTATGACAAACATTTCTATGCCCCGCAAAATTATATGGGATATGGTATAGATACGGATAATGAATTCAGAGTGTTGAAAAACAAAACTGTTATCACAAATTTGTATGCCGCAGGTGCTATTTTAGGGCATCATAAGCCCGTAGAGGAGGGTTCAGGCGCAGGAGTTGCTTTACTCCCTAGCTTGCAGATTTCAGAAACTATTTTGTCTCAAATCTAAAAAAGAAAAAGTAATGGATGCTTCAAATATATTTCACAACTACAATCTCGAAAATTGTACCAAATGTACAGCATGTACTACGGTGTGTCCTGTGGTAACGCACAACAAAGATTTTTTAGGTC